>JAZNWX010000102.1:0-4639 GCA_045593575.1 Eubacteriales bacterium
TATTCTTGAGACTCTTGTATGGTCATACTCAATATCCTTAATGAAATAATCTTTAGTAACTCTATACTTCTTCTGGATGATTCTTTTGTAATTATCATAGGTATTCTCGGTTCTTAGTTTTGTTGAATCATTTACCTTGAACATATATTGGCTAACTCTACCGTCAGCTGTAGGATCAGTTTCTTCTTCCTCATATTCAATGACACTTTCATATCTTTTCGAGTTATTATTACCTTCAACAAGGGTATCTTTAACTACTCGGTTAACACTATCATATTCAAAAGTCTCTTCCCTCACCTTGTTTTCTGACTCAAATGTTCCTATCCTTGACAATCTATCCTCCGCGTACGCATACTTAGTTGTTTGATTTGTCATTAAATGGTATGTTTTTGCCAGCTTACTTGAAATATTGTCTATCTCCGACCTCTGATATTCTCCTGCTTCACTATATGTTGGAGATGCATCGTAGACATTTCTCAAAACACCATCAATTTCTTTCAATCTACCGTATTTGTCATATTTTTGAATAAATATAGGATACTCAAAATTTGTATAGGGGTAGTATGTTTCAATAGTGGTTTCGTCAGTATTCTCAATTCGATTGTATCTTTCAAAGTTAAAGTCATTCTTACTTACGTTGTGTATATCTCCATTGTCATTGTAAGTAAATCCATAGCTTAAATTATCGCTTGTCAATGAACCGATTCTGCCTTTTATGTATCCAATTGTATTACTTCGTGCATCATTCCCGCTGGCAAATGAATGCTTAATCAATGTAGCTTTGCCCTCGTCATATTCGTTGGCAACAATAGTATTTCCATTTACACTTACCCCCATAATTATACCCCAAACGTCATCGGTACTATAAGTGGTAGTTACTCCAAACTCGTTGGTTGTAGTTAATAATTTGCTGCAACCGCTATCGTATGTCGCACTTGTAACAATAGTTTCCGTTGTTCCATCGGCACTGATTACTTGACTTTCTATTAATCCGTTGCTATTTCTGCTCAAGGTTGTCTTGATTCCGTCAACCGTTGAGCTAATAAGGTCTAAGTGTTCATCATAAACATCATTTTTATAGTAGCTATTATTTACAGCACTTTTTGTCATAAGACGAAGAGAATCGTCTTCGGTATAGAAATTTGTTTTCGTAAGGTATTCCTTTCCGTTTTTATACACCTTTACTCCAATTGCTAAATTGGATACGAGCATTCTTTCTCCTTCGTACTCTACTTCAAAAGCACCTGAATTTACTGTGACTCCTCGGCAATCATTGTAATATACCTCGTTTGTGTTAATGCCGTATATTTGATTTGTTTTATATTTTAAAATATCATTTGGCGTTACTGTTCCGTTAATAATACTATTGCCTATGTAAAATTTGCAATCGCTCATTGGAAAAACTTCATCCGTTGCACCTTCTAAAAGCAAAATATCTTCTATTTTGCTTAAGTGATGCTTATATTCTTCTCCAAGCATAAAACCTTCTTGTATTGTAACTCTTAAATCCTTTAAAATAACACTCATACCGGTTGTATTGTCAACGTTAGCTGCAACTGATAAATTATCCACGTTATTAAGGTCCAATCCCAGTGCAAAATATTGCCAAGTGTTATTTTTAATAACAGGTATTGAGCATTCAGCAACAACCTCGGTAAATGTTGAGGTGGATTTGCTAATACCAATTTCACATTCATCAAATCCACCAACATTCATCCATCCGGAAATGATAAATTTTCCCGATGCATTTAAATCTGCACTTAAATCACAGGTACAGATATTATTCGAAATATTGGTCATTTTCACTCCTTCGTTTGATGTTTGATAACCAATTATCTTATTGTCGCTGCACAATATTACAGTACCGCTATATTTGGATTCAGGTTTATATCCCTTTTCCCATAATTCTTCTGTTACATCATATAGGTACTGAATCTTTCCGTCCACTAATTGTGCTCTTTTTGTAATCTCAAATTTATCCGTCACATCTACAAGATTGCATTCGCCACCTTCTGAGTAAAAGTTCAAAAAATCATACGTAGTCGTGTCAATAATTTTTAATCCCAGCATTTTCTCAACGGTTAAAGAGTTATTGTTGTTTGTACAAACCCACTTTTCACAGCACTTGTCGATATATCCCAAATACCTGTCAGCCGAAAATGCTTCATAATTGTTGGTGGTAGCTTTAACGTAATAATCAACTCCCGAATAATGAGCAATCTTAATACGTACATCATTGTTATCGAAATAATGATAAGTGATGGCAATACTTTTTCCTGAGTATGCTATACTGCTCAACTTGTTTTCGGTATAATTAAAACTGATTATCTTTGTGGTGCGATATGCTATAGATATGAGTTGATGCAAATCATTATATAAAAAATCATAAATTTTCGTACCGTACTTGTCTATAACAGAAATAATATTACCTTCAGAATTGTAATATTCCTTGCTATAATCAGGATATTCAAGTTCGTAACCGTCACCAAATATTCTGATTATTCGCTTTGAATCATCCTTAAAAGTATAAATGTTATTGTTGTTGTTTATCAGGAATATACATTTACCATTTTCATCTTGAAATGATTGCGGGATACTATTTTCAAAATTTATGCATTTTTGAAGATTAATGCGGTATCCGGGCAAAATATAGGAATTGTTTTTTCCTTCCTGCATCATTTGGCGATTAAACACAATTCCCAGATTAACCGTATGCAAAACATCACCAAACGAGAGCAAGGGCAGCTCGTGGATATAATTAGCATAGGGTAGGTCAAGCTTTATCTCGCCTACATCATATTTTTTAACATAAGTATTTGACATATTTAGTCCTCCTTTTTATTTTTTTGTTTTTTCTTATGTTTGCACGCCGATTGAGTTAAGAGCATATTATCCGTGCCAATAACAGCTCTTTTTCTTATACAATCAATCTAACCACCTCCTTGTGGAACAGATTATATACTAAAAAAAGGTGCCAAAAGGTGCCAGAAGGTGCCACAGGGTGCCAAAATTGAGAGTTTTTTTGATTATTTTTTCATAAAACCTCTTTAATTTTGCTAAAATATGTGTTATACTAATATAATTAAGAAATATATTAAGGAAATTCCCAAAATGGCTGACAAGAAAAAGAAAAAGGGCGAGCTTTTATCAAGATTTCTCCCCTATTACAAAAAATACAAATGGATTCTCGTTCTCGACCTTCTCTGCGCCTCTCTGACGACGGTGGTTGAGATAGTTCTCCCCCTCATAGCACGTGAAATCACAGGAAGAGCCGAGACCGACGTTGCATCCCTCACACCAAAATTCATTATCACCTGCGGCATTATCTATCTTGCACTCCGTCTTATCGACACCGCAGCATACTACTATATGGCATCCACAGGTCACATTATGGGAACGAAGATCGAAACGGATATGCGTCGCGACTTCTTTACACATCTTCAAAAGCTCTCGTTTTCGTATTACGACAACACAAAGATCGGAACACTAATGTCAAGAATTACAAGCGACCTTTTCGACGTTACCGAATTTGCTCACCACTGCCCCGAGGAGTTTTTCATAGCGGGAATTAAAATCATTGCATCGTTCATCATTCTCTGCACGATCAACGTTCCCTTAACACTCCTTATTTTTGCCATAGTTCCCATTATGATTCTTTGTATGACTCGTTTCAGAACAAAGATGAAAGAGGGCTTTAAGGAGAGCCGCCGCATTGTCGGTGAGCTTAACTCCCAGGTCGAGGACAGCTTGCTCGGTATCCACGAGGTAAAATCCTTTGCCAACGAGGACACCGAGATCAAAAAGTTTGAAAAGAGTAACTCCAGCTTCCTCTCCGTTAAGAAAAAGGTTTACAAATATATGGGTGCGTTCCAGTCTTCAACAAGATTCTTTGACGGTGCACTCTACATAATCGTTGTGGTTGCGGGTGCGTTCTTTCTTGCCGATAACAAGATTACAAGTGCCGATTTCATCGCATTTATGCTCTTTGCAAGTATGCTCCTCACCTCAATCCGCCGCCTTGTTGAATTCACCGAACAGTTCCAGCGAGGTATGACAGGCATTGAACGTTTCTGCGAGATTATGGACATTGATCCCGACATTGAGGACAGCGAAAATGCTGAAAATATCGAAAACGTTAAGGGTGACATCACCTTTGAAAATCTTACGTTCCGTTACACAGGAACAGAAAAGAACGTCCTTTGTAAGTTAAATCTTCACGTCAAAGCGGGCGAGAGCGTTGCTCTCGTTGGCCCATCCGGTGGCGGAAAGACCACGCTTTGTGCTCTTATTCCCCGCTTCTATGAGGCAAATGACGGAAGAATTCTAATTGACGGAAAGAATATAAAGGGCATTACGCAAAAGTCACTCCGTGAGCATATCGGCATTGTTCAGCAGGATGTTTATCTCTTCTCAGGCAGTGTCCGTGAGAACATAGCTTACGGTAAACCCGATTGCTCTGAGGATGAAATCATAGCGGCTGCAAAGCTCGCGGGAGCTCACGACTTTATTCTCACACTTCCCGATGGATATGATACTTACGTTGGCGAGCGCGGAGTGAAGCTCTCCGGCGGACAAAAGCAGAGAATTTCAATTGCCCGCGTGTTCCTTAAAAATCCGCCAATTCTCATTCTCGATGAGG
>JAZNWX010000103.1:0-3563 GCA_045593575.1 Eubacteriales bacterium
AACAATCAACAAGTGCTTCTCAACGGGCAATATAACTCTTGCCTCAACACCTACTAACCGCGGATATTTCCTCGGTCAGACAACAGCTGCAGAGCTTCATTGCTACTATCTTAATACATCTACCATATCTGTTGGAAGCAGTGCCATTACCTCAAGTAACGAAGTGGGTACATCAAATACCGCGTCCAAGCTTTACAGTGAGGACTTCTTAAAGAGTACACTCTATTTGTCCGAGGACATTTGGTCTATTGTAAGTGGCGAAGCTCCCACACTTAAGTGCTTTGAATAAAAAACAGTTCAATCCCCCGCAAATTGCGGGGGATTTTTTTAGCATATTACATCAAAAAATCAGCAGAATTCAGTGAAGTAAGCTCGGATTTGGCATACATAACGGATTAATGTTAACCAATCATAATGTGGGAAGAGGAGTATCTTCCTGTTTTTTTATTTTAAATAAATTGAATAAAATATTTGGTTATATATTGCAAATTTCACAAAAATTTGGTATAATGAGTATGTATTTGCTTTGTATGAAAATACGGCTGTAAAAATTCTTTTTTGGAGAGTCGATATATGAAAACTTGGGAAGAATTATATGACGATTGCAGCACTTGCGAAAAGTGCGAGCTGCATAAAACACGTACGAATTGTGTTTTTGGTGTGGGTGACAAAAATGCTGATATTCTATTTGTCGGCGAGGCACCGGGCGAGAAGGAGGATCTTTCCGGAACTCCGTTCGTTGGCAGGGCAGGTCAGCTTCTTGACAAGTTTTTATTTGCTGTCGATATTCCGAGAGAGAGCATATACATAGCCAATATTCTCAAATGCCGTCCCCCAAAAAATCGCGATCCTAAGCCCGACGAGGAGGATGCTTGTATGGACTATCTTCGCGAGCAGGTGAGGCTTATTCGCCCCAAGATGATAGTTTGTCTTGGCAGAATATCGGCACAGCGTCTTATCAGCCCCAACTACCGTATTACCAAAGAGCACGGACAATGGGTGCAAAAGGGCGAATTCCTTATGACTGCGGTATATCATCCTGCACTTCTTTTGCGTGATCCGCGAAAAAAAGAAGAGATGCTTGAAGATATGAAGCAGATCAAGTCAAAGCTTGACGAAATGAAGAATACTTAATTTGGAGATATAATGAACAGAAAAAACTACAACAGTGGCGAGCTTCACGTTGGAAGAGAAAGCAAAAACAGGTTTGCTTCGTCCTCTTTGGTTAACGACACTACTAAATCATCAATTGCAATAATTGCTTCAATAGTGGCTCTTGCAATAATTGCCTGTACGTTTTTTGCGGTGTTTGGTGAATTTAACCTGAGTTTTCCCGCTTTTAATCCCGAAGACGATTCCGACAACCCCGAAAAGCCCAAAACCTATATAGCAAGTGAGGGTGGGATTGATATGTCGGATTTTGGTCTTTATGCCCAAAATGCCATCTTGATTCGAATTTCGGATATGAGCACTATAGCACACCTTGGTTCTGACATACCGATTTATCCTGCATCAATGACAAAGGTGATGACAATTCTTGTTGCTCTTGATTATATTGAAAGTCTTGATGAGGAATATCTTCTGACACCTGAGATTATGGCACAAATCCCACAGGGATCATCTGTTTCGGGACTTGCAGCATACGTTGGAAATCCTGTCACCGTCAGAGATTTGCTCTATGGCGTTTCATACAAATCGGGTGCTGATTCGGTGCTTTGCTTGGTTGACCATCTTGGGTTTACTATGCAGGAATTCGTAGAGCTTATGAACACAAAAGCCAAGGAAATCGGACTTGAAAACACCACCTTTGGCGGAGCTATCGGTATGGATACCGAATATAATCAGACCACCTGCCGTGACGTTGCGGGAATGATGGCTTATGCTATGGAAAACCCGATTTGCGTTGAATTGCTTGGAGGAACGGAATACAGACTTGACCGTCTCGCTTTGGTCTACAAAAACGGAACTCTGGTTGATGGAGTCAACGATTTTGACCGAGAGGGCTTTGATGCAACACCTGAAAATATTATTGACGGATATATGCTCATCGCTGCAAAGTCCGGTGCCGAGGTGAAGCCGGGTTATTGCTTGGTTTCATATTTGCAGAATGATGAAACGGGTGAAAAATTCATACTCGTTACCGCAAATACCAAATATCTTGAATCGCCATATCGCAAGGTGCGAATTTTGGATATGCAAACTATATTCAATACAATTGAACCCTGATTTTACATAAAATTTACAATTTTTAAGAAAAATGACTTTACAATGGCGAAAAATAGTGATATACTCTTTTCGTTGATTTTAAAAATCCTAAATTCAAAGGAGATAGATTTATGAGCCGTACTATTGGTACAGTTTCCCGCGGTGTAAGAGCACCGATTATCAGAAACGGAGATAATATTACCGAGATTGTTACAAATTGTATTCTTGAGGCATCCCGTGAAGAGAATATTCCCGTAAGAGACCGTGACGTTGTTGCTATGACAGAGGCAATTGTTGCCCGTGCACAGGGGAATTACGCAACAGTTGACGATATTGCAACCGACATAAGAGCAAAATTCGGTGGCGAAACCGTGGCGGTTATTTTGCCCATTCTCAGCAGAAACCGTTTTTCAGTTTGCTTGACGGGTATTGCACGCGGTGCGAAGAAAATCGTTCTTATGCTCTCATATCCTTCCGACGAGGTTGGAAATCACCTTGTTTCACTTGACAAGGTTGATGAGATGGGAGTTAACCCCTACAGTGATGTTCTGACACTTGAAAAATACAGGGAGCTTTTCGGCTATGAGAAGCACAGATTCACAGGCGTTGACTACGTTGAGTTTTATGAAAAGCTCATTCGTGCCGAAGGTGCTGATTGCGAGATCATTTTTGCAAACGATCCCAGAGCAGTTCTTCCTTATACAAAGAACGTTCTGACCTGCGATATTCACACAAGACACAGAAGCAAGAGACTCTTGAAAGCTGCGGGTGCTGAAATAGTTTACGGTCTTGACGATATTTTGTCCGAGAGTGTAAACGGAAGCGGATATAACAGAGAATACGGACTCCTTGGTTCAAACAAGGCAACCGATGAACAGGTTAAGCTCTTCCCAAGAGATTGTCAGGCAGTTGTTGAGGACATCAGAGCAAGATTGTTCCACGCAACAGGCAAGAGAGTTGAGGTAATGGTTTACGGTGACGGTGCATTCAAGGATCCCGTGGGTAAGATCTGGGAACTTGCAGACCCCGTTGTTTCTCCTGCATATACAGAGGGACTTGAAGGCACACCAAACGAGCTTAAGCTCAAATATCTTGCTGACAATGATTTTGCAGACCTTTCGGGCGATGCTCTTAAGGATGCAATTAAGGAAAGAATAGTCCAGAAGGACGGAAATCTTGTCGGTAAGATGGCGTCCGAGGGCACAACACCCCGTCAGCTCACCGATCTTATCGGCTCGCTTTGCGATCTTACGTCGGGCTCGGGCGACAAGGGAACACCCATCGTCTGGATCCAGGGCTATTTTGATAACTATACAACTGAATAAAATTGAAATACTTGAAATGCGTGCATTTCGAGG
>JAZNWX010000104.1:0-2175 GCA_045593575.1 Eubacteriales bacterium
CAAAACAATCGCTCAGGCGAGTGCGAGCATATCAAAACAGCTTGATTACATCCTTGATCGAAATGAATAGCATAAACGCAAGCAGGGCTACCATCGTTACCGTTGTGATGGCATCCTCTACCTCCTTCTTGATTACCTTTCTGCCCGCAATTCCGTCTATCAGGTGGAATACTATTCTTCCTCCGTCAAGGGCGGGTATCGGCAAAAGATTGAAAATACCAAGATTCATACTTATCAGTACTATGAGGTTGATTATCGGCCCAAGTGTGTCATATTCCTTTGAAACCTCGGTCACCTGACCAACCGAATCAACTATTCCGATGGGGCCGGACATAGCATCAATACTGAATCTGCCCGAAATGAGTCCCCAAAGAGAGTCATACACCATTTTTACCATATTCGTCGAACGGAAAAACGCGTGCTTAAGATAGTCAAAAAATCCCGGATCGCTGACCGCATAGACATTGAAATTCATATCGCCAAATACTACTCCCGACTGCTCGTCACGGGTTGCAGGGAAAATAACGTCATTCAGCACCTTCTCCTCACCGTCTCTGATAACGGTAACGTCGATCGGCTCGTATCCCTGCATCATAATCTCATAGTTCAGCTCCTCGACGGTGTGAACTCTCACGTTGCCGATTTTGATGATCTCGTCATCGACCTTGATGAGTGACTCGCTCATACTTGAAGTATCCGTTCCCTCGGGGAAGGTTCTGAAGTAAAGCTCGCCAACCGTGGTTGAACCGAGCTGTGGCGTTGTGGCAACGAGAATGAACATAAGCAAAATTGCGAAAATCACGTTGACAAGGGGGCCTGCCGAGGTAACTATGATCTTCTTCCAAGGGCTTAAGTGATCGTATCCGAGAGGATTCTCACTCGTACCCTCCTCGCCCTCCATCTGAACGAATCCACCAATGGGAAATGCTCTGAGTGCGTATTTTGTTCCGTGCTTGCCCGTCCAAGAGAATATCTTCGGGCCCATACCGATGGCAAATTCAAGCACCGGCACCTTGAACAAGCGGGCAAAGAAGAAATGCCCGAATTCGTGAATAAAGGTTAAAAATCCTATCACAAGAGCAGTGATAAGAATATATAAAAGTGTTGTCAAATCGTTTTCTCCTTAAATCTTTAAATATGCTTTGGCGATCTCCCTCGCCTCTCTGTCCGCCTCAAAAATACCGTCGAGCGTGTGAACATCCTTTGCCTGCGGCATTGAATGGACGGTGTGGCAAACGCAATCGGTTATCTGACCGAACTTGATTTTCTCGTCAAGATATGCAGCAACTGCCACCTCGTTCGCGGCATTCAGAACGGCTGTGGTTGCTCCTCCCCTGTCAAGCGAATAAAGTGCAAGATCGAGAAGTGCAAATGCCTCCCTGTCGGGACGGGCAAACGTCAATTTTGAAATTTTGGCAAGATCAAGCGGCTCAATTACACCGACTCCCCTGTCCGCACACTCAAGTGCGTACTGCACGCAGTGTCGCATATCGGGTACCGAAAGCTGAGCAATTATGCTATTATCTATATATTCCACCATTGAGTGAATTATACTCTCACGGTGAACAAGAACGTCTATTTTATCTGCAGAAAGACCGAAAAGATGTGCCGCCTCGATTATTTCAAAGCCCTTATTCATAAGGGTTGCAGAGTCGATAGTGATCTTGGCACCCATTCTCCAGGTCGGATGTGCAAGTGCTCGGGAAAGCGGCAGGGAGTACATCTCCTCCTTTGTCATTCCGAAAAAGGGGCCTCCCGACGCGGTGAGGATAATCTTTTTCACCTCTTCCTTTTTTCCGGCTCTTAAGCACTGGTGGATTGCACAGTGCTCGCTGTCAACGGGGAGAATCTCAATTCCCTTCTGACGTGCCTTCTGCATAACTATCTCGCCCGCTACCACAAGGCTTTCCTTGTTCGCAAGGGCAAGACGTATTCCGTTATCGAGCACGGAGAGAGTGGGCAGAAGTCCTGCCTGACCGATTATTGAATTGACGGCAAAGGTGGCACCGCACGCGGCACTTTCCTCTATCATCTCGCAGATTCCGTCAACTCCGCAGAACACTCTTATATCCGTGTCAGCAAGTGCGAGCATAAGGGAGGCAGCGGCGTCCTCGTCGCACATAGCTGCATATTTTACGTTATATTCTCTCGCCTGCACGGCAACTCTTTGCCAAT
>JAZNWX010000105.1:0-1765 GCA_045593575.1 Eubacteriales bacterium
AAATGGAATACGATGCTTTGCTGCATTTGCGGTAGATGAAAGTATCGTTACGCCCGAAAGGGAATTTGTTACCATAGAGACAATGGTGGGTATTCATAATGTAAGACTCGTCAGAGATGATCAAAATCAGATTATCTCTGCGGAAGTAGGGATAGGCTTCCCCAAGGCTGAACAAATAAGTACTGCGCGGACGATCCAAATACTTGGATGCAAATACGAAGCTTTTTCGATATCCGTAGGTAATCCTCATTTTGTGGTATTTGCTGATAGTATTTACTCACTAGATCTGGAATCAATGCACAATGAGCTGTCTGCATCTGACGAATTTCCTAATGGTATAAATCTTGAACTGGTTGAATCAATTGCTGAAAATCACATTGGCATGAGAGTGTTCGAGAGAGGCAGCGGAATCACGCAATCCTGCGGTACAGGTGCTTGTGCGTCTGCATATGCTTCCGTGCTTCACGGTTCTTGCGATCCGGGATATCCGATCCGTGTTGACGTCCCCGGCGGAACTTTGTATGTATCTATTGACGCTAATGGTTCCGCTTCTTTGATGGGGCCGGTAGAAAAGTCATATACCGGTATACTTGATTATCATCACGCGGAGGTGAAATAATGTTGACTAAAATTAAGAATATTACATCAGTTTGCGATAATATCACGATAGATGCTACAAGTGGCCATCTTCTATTCGCTGGGCACGATACTGTTAGTCTAGCAAACAGATATGGCACGCCACTATATCTTATTGATGAAGAGTACGTCAGAAGAATGTGCAGGATTTACCGAAGTGCAATGGCTGAAGCCTTCGATTCTTTTTCCATACCGCTGTTTGCAAGCAAATCACTTTGCTTTAAAAAAATGTACGGCATTATTGAATCCGAAGGATTGGGAACTGACGTTGCTTCTATCGGCGAGCTGTTCACGGCTCTCCGGGCAGGCTTCTCTCCTGAAAATATAGTTTTTCACGGAAACAATAAAACCGATGACGATATTGTATTTGCTATATCAAACAGAGTGGGATGCTTTGTTTGTGATAATAGGGAAGAGCTTGAGATAATTAACAGGACTGCAAAGGAGTACGGTACTGTTCAGCGCGTAATGCTCAGAGTGACTCCCGGTATTGATCCGCATACTCATGCAAAGATCAATACGGGAAGAGTGGATAGTAAGTTTGGTGCCGCAATTGAAACCCTGCAAGCGCGAGATCTCACCTCACTCGCTTTGAGCTTGAATAACATAGAGCTTATTGGATTCCATTGTCATATAGGTTCTCAAATATTTGATTTTGAGCCATTCTGCGATGCTGTACGTATTATGGTCAAGTACATATCCGATATTAAAAATGAGCTTGGATACGTAGCTAAATATCTTAATCTTGGTGGCGGAATGGGCGTTCGTTATACTCCTGATGATCCCGAGATAGATTACAGAGCAAATATCTTGAAGATCGGAGAAATATTGCGTGAGGAGTGTAACAGAGCAAATATAAAAAAGCCACACGTGTTTATGGAACCCGGAAGAAGCATAGTTGCGGCTGCAGGTATGACGCTTTATCGGGTTGGTGCAATTAAAGAGATTCCCGGATTCAGGAATTATGTTTCAATCGATGGTGGTATGACAGACAATCCTCGCTACACGCTCTACGGCTCGGCTTATACTGTTGCATTAGCAAATAAAGCTACCGCGGCGGCAGATTTTGAATGCACTGTCGCGGGTAGATGTTGTGAGAGCGGAGATCTCATCCAGGAAAACGTTCTTT
>JAZNWX010000106.1:0-4454 GCA_045593575.1 Eubacteriales bacterium
AATTAGTTATGAAAATGACTAAAATCTTATCACTCGTAATGGCTCTTGTTATGATCGTTCTTTGTTTCGCAGCATGCACACCTACAGATGACGACGACCCATCAGGCAATGGAGCTTATGAGATCACATTGTGGGTTTCCACAACTGAAGGCGTTAAAGCATTTACAGAAACTCAGGTTGAAAATTTCAAGGCTGAACATCCTGAATACAACTTTAACATCACAATCCAGACAGTAGGCGAAGGTGATGCCGGAACTGAAGTTCTTAAAGACGTTTCTACAGCTCCCGATATGTTCTGCTTCGCACAGGACCAGATCGCTCGTCTTGTTCAGGGTGGCGCTCTTGCACAGCTCGGTGTAAAGGCTGCTCAGACAGTTTCTGATGAAAACGACGCAGGTGCTGTTGGTGCTGCTACAGTTGGTGGCGGTATTTATGCATACCCCATGACTTCTGACAACGGTGTATATCTCTACTACGATTCAAGCAAGATTTCTGACGAAGAAGCTAAGACACTTGAGGGTGTTATAGCTGCTTGTGAAAGAGAAGGCGTTCTCTTTGGTTACGAATTGACAAATGCTTGGATTGCAGCTGGTTTCTTCTTTGCACAGCCCGTTGGTGGCGGAACACCTCTTTGCACATCTACATGGACATACTCTGATGATGGCAAGAATCCTATCGCAGTTAACGATACATTCAATTCTACTAACGGTCTCATTGCTTACCAGGAAATGTACGACCTTGCAGGTTCAACAGCTTGGGATAACTCTTCCGGTACTTTCAATGGCTTTGGTGCTGTTGTTTCCGGTATTTGGAATGCAAATGCAGCTGAAGGCGCTTGGGGCGACAATGTAAAGGCAGTTAAGCTTCCTACATTCACAGGTTCCGACGGTAATGTATATCAGCTTGGTTCTTACTCAGGCTACAAGCTTATCGGTTGCAAGCCTCAGGAAGATGTTATGAAGGCTAAGATCTGCTCCGATCTCGCTCTTTACCTCACAAGTGAAGAAGCTCAGCTTGAAAGATACTACGAATTCCAGTGGGGTCCCTCTAACCTTGCAGCTCAGGGTAACCAGGACGTTATGGATAACGCACTTCTTGCAGCTCTTCTTGAACAGAACGTATTCGCACAGCCCCAGGGTGTTATCCCCGGTGACTGGTGGACAGAAGCAGGAGCTCTTGGTGAATTGTGCAAGACTCGTGGCTTGACAGCTGATGACCTTTCTGCAGCTCTTGTTGATTACGAAACAAAGATCAATGCAATGATCGTAAAATAATAATCACTATTAGAAAATAATATTTAATTGGGAAGGGGTGGATCCCTTGTGGATTCACCCCAATCTCATTGAAAGGCATTGTTGGCCGGAATACAAGGGACTGTGTCTTGTGTGTCGGTCAACAATGCCTTGTTGAGTAATTAAAGGAGATATAAATTTTTATTTATATTTGATTTATGGAAAGATTAGATAGTTTAGCGTATTTAAAATTAAATAAAGCTCAGGCATTTTGGTATAACTTCAGACTCTTCTTTTCCAAGATTCCCGGTTGGTTTGCAGCTTTCTTTGTTAAATTAGGGCATGCATTCGTAAACTTCTTTGTTGGAATTAAGGATGGAGCAGTTGATATATACAAAACCTTCGTTGAAGGTAACTGGGCTGTAAAGCTTTCTTTCATCTCATTTGGAGCAGGAAACCTGTATTACGGTCAGATATTGCGCGGTATTTTGTTCCTTGTTTTTGAGATAGTGTTTATTGTGTACACATTCGTGCTTCCCACGGGCGGTCTTTATTGGATGAAAAAGGTTCACTGGTTTGTCAAAGGTGATACTGTTGGTAACGTTCAGGGTCAACAGGTTTATGATTCATTCCATGACTCTTATATGTGGCAGGGTGGCGATGACTCGGTAAGATCATTACTTTACGGTTTGCTTTCATTGTTCTTTGTTATTGCGTTCTTCGTTGTTTGGAGAATGCAAATAAAGCAGTGCCGTATAAATATGAATCTCGAAAAAGAGAAAAGAAAGATAAAGGGAACTAAGGATGATCTCAGATCTCTTATCGATGAGCAGTTCCATAAAACGCTTCTTACACCTTCCTTGATTGGTATTTTGGCGTTTACGGTTCTTCCCATCATTTACATGATAATTATAGCATTCACTAACTATGATGCAGCACATGACGGACACGCAAACCTCTTCTCTTGGGTTGGTTGGGATAACTTCAACGCAATGACTGACTTTGGTCAAGGCGGTTTGGGACTTGCACTTGGTGAAATGGTTGGTTGGACACTGATGTGGGCATTCTTTGCAACGTTTACCAACTATTTTATAGGTATGTTCGTTGCAATTATCATCAACAAAAAGGGAATACGTTTTAAAAAGCTTTGGAGAACAATTCTCGTTATGACAATTGCAATTCCTCAGTTCGTATCACTTATGTACGTAAGTAAAATGTTTGCACGAACCGGATTTGTTGGAAGTTTCTTGGAAAAGGCTGATTTGATCCCCGAAGTAATGCTTCAGCAAAATCAGTTTTCTCTTTGGTCAAACCCCGTTTCTTCAAAGATACTTCTTATCGTATTGAACTTGTGGGTTGGTGTGCCATATACCATGCTTTCTGCAACAGGTATTCTTATGAATATTCCTGCAGACCTTTATGAATCCAGCCGTGTTGACGGTGCAAATTCAGTTCAGCAGTTTACAAAGATCACACTTCCTTATATGTTGTTCGTAACAGGACCTTCATTGCTTACAAGCTTTGTTGGTAACCTTAACAGCTTCAACGTTATTTATCTTTTGAGTGGCGGTGGACCTGCTAATACCGAAATTGGTACAGTGGGTGGTGTTCAACCGGGTCATACAGACCTTCTTATCACCTTCCTATTTAAGGTAACAACGGGTAGTGATAGTAAATATTACTTAGCATCCGTAGTTGGTATTTTCGTATTTGTAGTAGTAGCATTGCTGTCGTTGGTTGTTTACAACGTAATGCCTGCAACTAAGAATGAGGAGGACTATGCATAATGAAAAACAATGATAATACAATTCAAAAGCACGGTCTCAGCATTAAAACAAGCAGAAGAATAACTAACACAATCATATACGTATTCCTTATTACGATCAGTATTATTTGGCTTTTCCCGTTCGTTGGTATAGTGCTTGAATCATTCCGTGTTGAGTCAACAGGTCAGGTTAACTATTTCTGGCCAAAGGAATTCGGATTTGATAACTATATAAGATTATTCAAGTCTGATTTTCCGAAATGGTTCCTTAATACTATCCTTATGGGTGTTGTAGTATCTGTATTGCAGACATTCTTCATCCTTTCAATGAGCTATACACTTTCCCGTCTTAGATTTAAGGGAAGAAAAACACTTATGAACTTTATGCTCATTCTTGGTATGTTTCCCGGATTCCTTTCAATGATCCTTATTTATAAGGTATTTGCGGATTTTGGACTTACTGCAGACATGGCACCCGTTGGACTTATAATAGTATATTGTGCAAGCTCAGGTATGGGTTATTATATTTCCAAGGGCTTCTTTGATACAATTCCTAAGACGTTGGACGAAGCAGCCCGTGTTGACGGTGCAACCCGTTGGCAGGTATTCTATAAGGTAATTATGCCTCTCTCAAAACCAATTGTCATTTATACAATCCTTATGGGCTTTATGGCTCCTTGGGGTGACTATATGATGGCGAGATTCCTCATCAACAACAATGATGACGGTATGAACGTAGCTGTTGGTATGTATAAATGGTTGAACGGTAGTGGAGATAACTTATATCAAAACTATACTATGTTCTGTGCTGCAGGTGTTTGTGTAGCTATTCCCGTAACAGTAGTATTTATGTCATTGCAGAAATATTACGTTGAGGGTGTAACAGGCGGAGCAGTAAAGGGATAAAAGGAGATAAATATGGCAAGTGTTAAATTAACAAATGTAAAAAAGATATATGGCAAGGATACGGTTGCGGTTCAGGAATTCAACCTTGATATTGCCGACAAAGAATTTATAGTTTTCGTTGGTCCTTCGGGATGTGGAAAGTCAACCACACTTCGTATGATTGCAGGTCTTGAGGATATTTCTGAAGGAACTGTTGAAATCGACGGTGTAGTTGTTAACGATCTTCAGCCCCGTGACCGTGATATAGCGATGGTTTTTCAGAACTATGCGCTTTATCCTCACCTTACAGTATTTGAGAATATGGCATTCTCATTACGTCTTAAAAAGGTTCCTCAGGATGAGGTTTATGCAAGAGTAACAAATGCAGCAGAGATACTCGGTATTACAGAGTATCTTACAAGAAAGCCCAGAGCACTTTCAGGCGGTCAGCGTCAGCGTGTTGCTATCGGACGTGCGATGGTTCGTGATTCCAAAGTATTCCTTATGGACGAACCTCTTTCAAACCTTGATGCTAAGCTTAGAAACCAGATGAGAGCTGAGATCATTCTTCT
>JAZNWX010000107.1:0-2337 GCA_045593575.1 Eubacteriales bacterium
AGCCGCTTTTCTTTGGCGAAAGGAGCCGCAAAGAAAAGCTAACAAAAGAAACGGCGATTCGCCTACGCGGCGGGCGCCACTACTCGTGGAGAGCCACCTTTGAAAAGGTGGACGAAACACTCGCTTTGGTTTGTGCGAACATCCCCACAAACCCCCAATTTATCATTTCTTAACCCTGAAAACCATTCTCTTAAGTGCCTTCCCATTAAATGGTATCAGTGGGTAAAGATATGACCTCTTTCCGTTGAGTGTTTTGTTCGATACGAGCAGAATAAAGCAGATAATTATTCCTGCAAAAAAACCCCAAAAGCTCCAAAACCAAGTTAATATCAGCAAGATAAGTCGCAGAAATTTAAAGGCGTAACCAAGCTCGTAATTTCTCTGAGAGAAATTCGCTATCGCCACAAATGCTCCGTAAACTACTACCTCGGGAATCAGCCATCCGATCTGTATCGAAAAATCGCCCAAAATCAGCCCCCCAATTACCGAAAGCGAGTTCGCAAGCATTCCCGGAGTGTTCATCGATGCAAGCCGCAATCCGTCAATAATGAATTCTGCAAGAAAAATCTGAACGATTATCGGCAATCGACCACTCTCCTGCGGCAGAACAAATTCAAGCCATGCGGGAACTGAATCGGGATTGTGAATTGCAATCAGCCAAAGCGGCATAAAAAGCAGAGTCATAAAGAAAATGATATACCTTATCACTCGCAAATAGCTCCCCGTGAGAGGCGGAAAATAAAAGTCATTCGTGTCCTGCATAAAGTCAAAAAGGGAAGCGGGCAGCACCATCACCTCGGGGGAGTTGTCACATATTATCAGCACGTTGCCCTCCATCAGCTGAGCTGCCGCTGCGTCGGGACGTTCAGTCGTTCTCACCTTGGGAAAGGGATTATACCACCTGCTTGGAATAAGGCACTCGATAAGTGACTGCATACCGACGGTTAATGCCTCAACCTTAATGCTCTTTATCTTTTCTTTAAGAGTATTTACGTAATTCAGATCCGCCTTGTCCTCGATATAGCATACCACAACATCGGTTTTTGAACGTGTTCCCACCGTCATATATGACATTTTCAGCTTTGGATCGCGAATTCTTCTGCGTATGAGTGCAGTATTAAAAATAAGTGTTTCGACAAACCCGTCGCGGGCACCCTTTATGACACGGTCATTTTCGGGCTCTGCTGTCTCCCTTGCAGGATATGTCCTTGCATCAATGATAATGCCTCGGTTTAAAAATGCGGTGCCGAGCATAAGAGTCGCACCCGAGAGCATCATCTGAACCATTGTGTCAAGGTCATCTGTCACGTCCGCCTCAACATAGGGCACGTTGTGGAACAAAAAATCCTGAGCACTTCTGTCCGTGCGTTCACCAAGCGATTTCAGTGACAAAAAATGCACCATCATTTTTTGCATTACCGCATCCTTGACAAAACCGTCAATAAAATAGAGCGTCAGCTCATCTTCACCAATTATCAATGTCTTTTTCAGAATATCAAAATTTTCAGAAACAGAAAAAATCGCATCAAGAGCTTCAATATTTTCTCTGTAATCGGATGATAGCTTTCTCATAATCAATCCTTTCGCGTTTAATATGAATATTATTGACGTGTTTTGACTGAAAATTGCAGAAAAGCTATTGCAATTTGAGATAAATATTGATACAATGTGATTAATCAGTTGTCGGAAAATCATTTTTTCGACTTTGAAAGGAGAATTGTATTATGAAAAACAAAAAGATAATAATAATCGCAGTTATCGCGGTGGTTCTTATTATAACAATTGCACTTGGATTTGTTGTTCCGGGTCTTTCAAAAAATGATGATTCAAAAACTAAGAGGAGCAAAACTTCATCCTCCGAGTTGACAACGACATCCTCTGTACCGCATCCAACTACAGGAACAACCACAACAACTACAACGACTACAACGACTACAACGACTACAACGACTACAACGACTACAACAACTACCTCCGGCTCCGCTTCAAGCTCATCCTTGTCAAGCGGCGATAATGACATAGCAGAGATTCCCGAGGAGGACGGCTACGTATTCGAGCTTGAATATGATTATGATACAGTTCTCAGAATTGCAGCCGGATACAACACCTCCAAAACCGGAATAAGCTTCAGTGACAGCAGTGTATTTCCCAATGGTGAAAGCGTGATCCTTGCAGACGGTAATCAATACTTTTTTGGTGACCTTAAGCCGACCTGGGTTGAGGTTCAGAACGTTCTTGGCTTCACCATCGAAGACAAGTATCAGGGCAACTCCGCTGCTAAGGAGTTCGAGTACTGGAAAGAAAGACTCAACGAAGTTGACGTTCTCAGCGGTACCG
>JAZNWX010000108.1:0-1826 GCA_045593575.1 Eubacteriales bacterium
AATCATTTGGTTTGTGCGAGCAACGAGCAGATAAGTCAAAATTTGAAATACTAACTACCAATATCATGAGGTATAAAATTGGAAAATAAAATTGAATTTAAGGTCGATGAAAATTTAAAACATATCGGCTTCATAATGGACGGTAACGGACGTTGGGCTAAAGCACGCGGTTTGGCTCGCCCCGAAGGACATAAGGAGGGCGTTAAGGTGTTCGAGCATATCGCAAACACCTGCTTTGACCTCGGTCTTGAGGCGGTCACCTTCTATGCCTTTTCAACTGAAAACTGGAAGCGTCCCCCCGCTGAAATCAAGGTGATTATGGGACTCCTTGCTCACTATCTTGACAAGTGCGGTGACACACTTATAAGAAACGAGGTGCGTTTCCGCGTTATCGGTGACAAGGAAGGTCTTGACGATAGTTTAAGAAAGAAAATTGAAAAGCTTGAGGGCGAGAGCAAGCATTTTAAAAGGACTCTCAACGTTGCTATCAACTACGGTGGCAGGGACGAGATCGTGTATGCCTGCAAAAAGCTCGTCAGCGAGGGCAGGGAGATTACAAAGGAAAGCTTGTCGGCAGCACTTTACACCGAGGACTGCATCGATCCCGATATGATAATACGCACAGCAGGTGAAAAGCGTCTTTCAAACTTCCTTTTGTGGCAGTCCTCTTACTCGGAGCTTTATTTTACCGATACACTTTGGCCTGATTTTTCAGATGATGATCTGATTATCGCAATAAAAGATTTTTATACAAGACGCCGCAGATACGGCGGTCTTTAAAAAGGAGATGTTCTGAATGAAACAAAGAGTTATTACCGCAATTATACTTTGCATAGTTGCAATTCCCGTGTGCATTTTTTCGGGAACGGTGGTTTTTCCCATAGCGATGGCATTTATAGCACTTGTGGGAGTTTATGAAATGCTCGGCTGTATGAAAACAAGGGACAACGCGTTCATAGCCGCACCGCTTTACGGTCTTGCGTTGATTGCCCCGTTCGCAGTCAGATATTTTGGCGATTTTTTGAGGGGAAATGCACATATTTTGCTTCTTGTTCTTCTCGTTTACGCACTCTATCTTCTCGGAGTTTGGATTTTCTCGTTCGAGAAGGATCAGAAGATTGATATGAATCCCGCCTTGGCAAGCACGTTTGTTTGCCTTTACATAATCGGTGCGACCTCGTCAATAGTAATGGTTCGCGACCTGCCTTTTGGCAACTATTATTGGTATTTCATCTTCATCGGTGCGTGGATAACGGATACGTTTGCGTACTTTACGGGAATGCTCTTGGGCAAGCACAAGCTCATACCAAACGTCAGCCCTAAAAAGACGGTTGAGGGAAGTATTGGCGGCTCGCTCTTCTGCGTTGCGTTTTTTGTTGGATACGGACTAATAATCAATCATTTTACAGAGGCAAATCTCAGCATTTTGCTTATCGCGTGTGCGGGACTTGTTTCGGCGATTGTTTCACAGATTGGCGATCTTTCGATGAGTGTAATCAAGAGAACATACGGAATAAAGGACTACGGAAAGCTCTTCCCGGGACACGGAGGAGTGCTTGACAGATTCGATTCCATTCTTGCGGTAGCCATAGTTATGGCACTTTTCTTAGCTTAGAAACGCGGGTAGTGACTTGACCGATAGATTGGGGTTTGTCGAGCAGTTTACCCTCGCTCGTTGTCATTCCGGAGGGAACCCAGCCGAGATTCTATCGCTAAATCGCCACGTTTGTCATTCTGGAACGGAGTGATAGAATCTCGTGGCGATTTGCTCCAGAATGACACTTCGTGTCCGGCTGGGTGTGTGATAGAATCTCGAGCGATAATAT
>JAZNWX010000109.1:0-3521 GCA_045593575.1 Eubacteriales bacterium
TTTAAAAAATCCATTGAAAAGCAAAGTTCATTATGATAGAATACATATATTCTAAAATAAAAACATAAAGGAGAACTAATATGGGTAAAAAGTTAGCATACTTAATTGTTGCATTTTCCCTGATTCTTACAGGTGTTATCTCATTCAGCTTAAAGGGCACGGGTTCAATTGCAGGATCTGGCCTTGGCACAGGCAAACAGATTGAAAAAATTGAAGATTATCTTGAATTGAGTGATTACGTAGGAACACTTGGATTGGGTTTCAACGAGGACAGTAATTCAAAATTTAAAAGTGCGACTCTGCACGTGAACTCATCCTCATCCACTGACTATGAATCCAGCAATCCGAAATACACTTACGGAACCATATCGGAGAAAGGGGAATATGAAGAGGACGTAACAGTTCATATCACAAGCAAGGCAGTGTATATGAAATTGCACCATTCTTCCTATTGGACTGAAAAGCACGAGGTTGATGAGGATGACTACAAAACTGTTGAAAAAAGATACAGCGGTTTTTTAAGATACAACGTTGAAGTATATATTACAGCTAAAAAGGGCTATATCAAAATCAACGATTACAACGCATCAGACAACACATATTCACAAGTTATAAAGGCAGAATATACCGGCAAGTGGATCGAGATTTCAGAAAATATTTTTGACAGGTTTATAGATCGTCCAAATGCCTTAAACGATATTGGTAGCATTTACGAAATTTTGTTCCGCGGTCTTGAAAATGACGTCATTGATGAGGACGACACAAGTGTTTCTCTTAATGAGAGTGATGTTGCCGAATTGGTTGGCATAGAAGACGAAGAAGTTGATGACTATAATATAGATTTTTCTGTTGATCTTTCAGATAAGTACCGCCCACACGCTTCACTCGGTGTATCACTTGATTCAACGGAATCAATGGATTACCCGACAAATAACGGTGTTAATGTTGAACATGTAGAAATAAAGACAAGCGGAAAGGCTGTTTCCGATCTTACAATTTATGATATCAACAACACCGAAATTAATTGGAACGGCTCCGATGTGATAGACAAAATCAGCGTCGACTCTTATGAGGAGTTTGAAGATTTGTTTATCATAGAAAAATATGAGGAGGACTAAAGGATGAATAATACAACTAAATTATCTGATAATGCTGCTGTATCTCTCAGAAGAATTGTTGGCATAATTTCATTGATCCTCTCTGTATTGACTATAGCACTTATTCTTATTGGTATAGTGCCGATTTTCCATCAGAACTCAAATCCCATTACCATTGTATATAACGCATTTGAGGTTTTGAGCATCACAACTAAGCCCTTCCTCTATTGTTTGTTTAAAATAGTATTTTCTCTTATTTACGTTATTCTTCTCATTTTGTCATTGAAAGACCTTTTCGCAATAATCAGATCATCAAAGTTCTGGTTCAAGGAAAAGAACGACACAAAGATGGGACGCACCTCAATTACAAACTGCGTATTCATTCACAATGATATTTTTGTCAGATTGATTGCTCTGTTTGTTATTTCATATTCGTTCGATTCTTATACACTTAGTCTTGGCACAACCATAATTCTTGTGGCAATGACTCTGTGCAATTTTGCAATAAACTTTTTAAGAATGTTTCTTGCTAAACGCAACGTAATGGAGAGCATTTTCTCCCCTATGAGTACGTGCTTGATGCTTCTTGTAACAATGTTGTTTATGTTCAACATCTGCGACGTGGAGATCGGTATGCTCATTCGACAGATATTTGATGCAGGACGTATGCTTATTTATATGGGCGGTACGGTTGGCAGCGAGTATATTATTCACACAATTCTTACGGGTGTTGTTGTTCCGATTTTGTATCTTTGTGTTCTTGGAAAGCTCACGCATTCATTTGTAACATCCGTTTCTTACGGAAGAAAATACAGCGGATTTGTAAGCTCCTGCAGAGGATTGATGATTTCAAATATCATTTTTGCCTGCGTTATAGTAACCGTACAGATGATATCCGAAAGAAGCACCGATCCCACAACGTTCTTTGCTTTGATTTTGGGATATTTGGAATTTATTCTTTTCAGTATTGCTGTTTTCCTTCTTTCGAAGAATCAAGGGTCCGATTTACCCGATGTACCCACATACGATGATTTGATAGAGGCACAAAACGCACAGCCCACGGGCGAATTTGAGTATAACGGATTTACATTTAATAACGAAACAGTAAATTATACTCAATACAGCACACCTCAGCCTACTGCAAATTATCAGCAGTACACAACATCTGCTGAACCGCAGTACGATAATAATTATCAGCAGTATTCTGCACCGCAGCCACAGTACGATAACAATTATCAGCAGTACTCGGCACCACAGCCACAGTACGATAATAATTATCAGCAGTATTCTGCACCACAGCAGCAGTACAACAATAATTATCAGCAGTATAATGCTCCTCAGGGACAGTATAATAATAATCAGCAGTACAATCAAAACAATAACCAGGGCGGAGCAAATTATAATCAGAATTATAATTCAAACTATAACCCCGGCTATGATCCCAATAATTCAAATTACAGATAATTGTTGAATAATAAAAACCACCTTCAATTGAAGGTGGTTTTTTTGTTAATCATCTTAATGCTTCATAGAAGCTGTATTCAAGCAAGCCCTTGATGTGATCGAGTGCACCCTCCCTTAGTTCCTGTACCATAAGGCACTCGGGAGCGGGGAGTCCAACGCTTTCGTGAGCAAAAATACCGTAAAGGGCACTGGTTTTAAACCCGCGTGAGCTGTAATTTTTGGGATTGCCCTCAACTATACAAGCGGAATAGCCGAGTTCTTTAGCTCTTTTAAGCCCAAATTCAATCAATTCCTTGGAAATGTGCTGACGTTGAAGCTCGGTCTTTACTGCCACGGGAGTAAGAATGAGCAATTCGTTATCATATTTTCCTTCGAGATGAAACCGGGAGAATAGAGCAAATCCGATGATTTCGTCATTTTCATCGACCATTATGAGATCAAGCTCGGGCACGTAATACTTTTTACTTCGGATTTCTCGAACGAGGTTGCCGACAAGTGCTCCGCTTTCTTTGTCCTCACTTCTTGTGAATACGTTTTTTACAAATTCAGCTGATGAGTCAAGCTCGTGATTTTTTGTTGTTCTGATGATTCTTTTCATTGTAATTTTGCCTTTCTTTTATTGAATAGAATAAAAATGCAAGGCAAGAAAAAAACATTATGCGATATTCATCGCACTGACGTTCAAATTTTGATTTATCGAGCAGTTTGTTCGCAGAAACCAAGCTGTCGTATTGCCCCGCTTTTGAAAAAGCGGTGCAAAACAATCGCACAAAACGAGTGCTAACATCCCCATAACCCCCAATATTGTGCTAAAAATGCACGTGGACGATGCGTGAAATTAATAGTTCACCTTTCTTACTTCAAAGTAAGCCTTGGGATGATTACAAACAGGACACATTTCGGGTGCTTTTGTTCCTACAACGAGATGTCCGCAGTTGCGGCATTCCCACATAATCTGCT
>JAZNWX010000110.1:0-4086 GCA_045593575.1 Eubacteriales bacterium
CTTCCTTTGAGTCACGTGGGGAACGTTTCATAACATCATTTTCGGGTTTTTCCATACCAAGTGCAAGGGCGGGAAAGCAATCAGTAATCAGGTTTATCCAAAGCAGGTGTACAGCAAGGAAAATATTTTCTATTCCCAAAAGTGTTGCTGTGAAAATTGTGAGGACCTCTGAAAGATTGGAAGCGAGCAAAAATTGAATTGCTTTTCTAATATTATCATATATTCTGCGTCCCTCTCCCGCAGCCGAAACAATAGTAGCAAAATTATCATCACCAAGAATCATATCCGCAACGTTTTTAGTTACGTCGGTACCCGTTATGCCCATTCCTATACCTATATCAGCATTTTTAATCGAGGGAGCATCATTAACTCCGTCGCCCGTCATAGCTGTGATTTTGCCTTTTTTACGCCAAGCATTAACTATTCTGGTCTTATGTTCCGGTTGGACTCTTGCATAAACAGAATACTTTTCAACAAGAGTTTCAAAATCGTCATCGGATATATTGTCAAGCTCAGCCCCTGTAATTGCTTCTGATTCATTACTGATAATGCCAAGCTCTTTTGCAATTGCAACTGCAGTATCTCTGTGGTCTCCCGTGATCATAATCGGACGAATGCCTGCGTGTCTGCATTCTTCAATTGCACTTTTTACTTCAGGTCTGACAGGATCGATCATTCCCACCATACCAATAAAGCAAAGATCGTTCTCTAATTCTTCTGCAGTATAGTTTTCGGGTGCAGAACTGTGATTTTTATATGCACCCGCAAGAACTCTCAAAGCACGGTCGGCCATTTCTTTGTTAGCAGAAAGAATATCTGCTTTTATTCTTTCACTCAAGGGAATTTCTTTACCGTCGATTAATACGAATGAGCAAACTTTTAGTATTTCATCCGGAGCACCCTTGGTAAATTGTATGATTTTGCTGTCATCGGTTTTGTGTATGGTGCTCATCATTTTACGTATAGAATCGAAGGGAACCTCACCTATGCGAACATATATACTTTTTTGAGTGTTTTTTGAAACGTTCAACTTTTCAGCATAATTAACAAGAGCACATTCTGTGGGTTCGCCTACTGTGGTATGCTCTTGTTCATCATATTCCGCATCTGAGCAAAGCGACATAGCTTTAGCAAGGAGTAATTCGTCATGACCGTAGTGTTCAACAACGGTCATTTTGTTTTGCGTGAGAGTGCCCGTTTTATCAGAGCAGATTATTTGTGTACAACCGAGTGTTTCAACAGCTGTCAGCTTTCTGATAATTGCATTTCTTTTGGACATATTTGTAACACCGATTGAGAGAACAATGGTAACTACAGTTGAAAGTCCCTCGGGAATCGCAGCCACAGCAAGTGAAATTGCAACCATAAAGAAGTCCATTATTTTATCGAATGAAAAGCTGCCGCTTGTCAGCAACTCTCTTGCGATGTTTATTCCAAATACAAGAATTGAAATTATGATAACTAAAACAGTAAGTATTTTTGAAAGCTGACTAAGCTTAACTTGAAGGGGAGTTTTTCCTTCTTCAGCTTTTGCTAAGGCATCAGCGATTTTTCCCATTTCGGTATTCATACCTGTTGAAGTAACAACAGCCTTGCCTCGACCGTATACAATAATGCTCCCCATATATACCATATTTTTACGATCTCCCAAGGGAACGTTTTCTTTATCAATTATCTCATCAGTCTTGTTGACAGGAACAGACTCACCCGTAAGAGCAGCCTCTTCGGCTTTGATTGAAGCACATTCAATCAGTCTTGCATCAGCGGGAACAGCATCGCCTGCTTCAAGGATAATAATATCACCGACAACAAGATCTTCACTTTTGACAGTAATCTGACGTCCGTCACGAATTACCTTGCTTGTTGCTCCCGATATTTCCTGAAGAGCTTCAATTGCTTTTTCAGCTTTGCTTTCCTGAAGAACCCCCAAAACCGCGTTGATAAGCACTACTGCAAGAATGATAACAACGTCTGCAGGGAAGCCAAAATGACCGTTGGAAATGCCCTCATAAATTTCCATAGAGGCAGATATTGCCGCAGCAATTATCAGAATAATTGTCATAGGTTCTGCTAATTGCTTAAGGAAACGACGCAAGGTGGATTCTTTTTTTGCCTCTGCCAATTTGTTTTTTCCTTCATTAAGAAGCTTTTTTTGTGCTTTTTCAGACGAAAGTCCACCATATTCCGTGGAAAGCTGTGAAAGTACGTTTTCTTTTGATAAATTGTGAAAATTCATAGATTTCTCCTTTGAATAATTATTGACAAAATAAAAAAGACTCAAGTGTAATTCTACACTTGAGTCTTGTTCATTAAGATATGCCAGGGCGAACCTTGATGTTGACATATCACGTAATACGCAAACTACTCCCTCGAGTGGATAGATTATACCATATTACTTAATTATAGTCAAGAGAAAACCCAAAAAATCAACAATTATTGAATTTTATTCAATAATTCCTCCGCCAACAACTATGTTACCGTCATAAAGTACAACCGACTGACCTCTGGTAATTGCTCTTTGAGGCTCGTCAAAGGTAACCTTGATTCTATCCTCATCAATTTGTATAACAGTAGCAGGTTGTTCCTTTTGATTGTATCTGATCTTAGCTTTGACACGAATCGGCTCGGAAATTGTATCACAAGAAATCAGATTGATGTTATTTGCAATCAAGGTTGTGCCAAACAGATCTGAATTGCGACCGAGAATAATAGTATTGCTTTCTATGTCTTTATTGACTACGTAGAGGGGCTCACCAAAAGCAATTCCAAGACCTTTACGTTGACCGATGGTATATTTGATTATGCCGTCGTGCTTGCCCAAAACAGTTCCGTTAAGATCAATAAAACTACCTTTTTCAAATTTTTCACCGGTTGTTCGTTCAATAAAAGATACGTAATCTCCATCAGGAACAAAGCAAATATCCTGACTGTCGTGCTTTCGAGCATTTATAAACCCGATTCTTTCAGCAAGATCGCGTGCTTCTTGCTTCGTCATCTCGCCAAGCGGAAAGATTGTGTGAGATAACTGATGCTGAGATAGTGAGTAGAGAACGTAACTCTGATCTTTTGTGGAATCCAATGCCTTTTTAAGCAAATATCTTCCGTCTGAACGCTTTTCTATGCGAGCATAGTGTCCTGTTGCTATGGCATCATAACCACGTTCTAAAGCCATTTTAAGTAGCTCCTCGAACTTTATTTTTCGATTGCATACGACGCAGGGGTTGGGAGTTGAACCGTTTTTATAGCAATTAATAAAATCACCGATAACACATTCTTTAAAAGACGTACCAAAATCGTGTACCTCGTGTGGAATTCCAATCAACCTGCAAACAGCTTTTGCATCAGCAATATCTTGATTTGAACAGCAGGAGTTCTCTCCGTATATTAAGTTATCGCTTTCATCGTGAAGCTTCATCGTAACACCTATAGCATCGTGTTCTTGCTTGATAAGATGGGCAGAAACAGCACTGTCAACCCCACCACTCATTGCAACGAGAACTCTCATATCTTAACTCCTTTCAAATTCTGTAATCCTCCCAGCTGAATGTTGTGGGAGTTCCTTCCTCCTGAAGACCTTCAAAATTGTTCTGTCTGAATACTTCATATACAGCAATAGCTACTGAGTTTGACAAATTCAATGATCTCAGAGTCGGACGCATAGGTATTCTGACGCAGGTGTCAGGATTTTGCTCTAACAGAGATTCAGGAAGCCCTTTTGACTCTTTTCCAAACATAATAAATACTTTTCCTTCATATTTAGCTTCCGTGTAATTGCGCGGTGCTTTAGTGGTAAAATAGAATACGTTTGCTTGGGGATTTTTTGAAAAAAAATCTTCAAGATTCTCATAATAGGTTATATTAAGCAGATGCCAATAGTCGAGTCCTGCACGTTTTAGTTTTTTGTCATCGATGGTAAATCCCATCGGCTTGATAATATGGAGTGCAGCACCGGTGGCAGCACAGGTGCGTGCGATATTTCCTGTATTTTGTGGAATTTCAGGTTCATGAAGAACAATATTTATGTTGGCCATATATAAATCCTTTTATAAATCAACATTTTATTTAATTATATAAAAGTCGGATCGT
>JAZNWX010000111.1:0-1893 GCA_045593575.1 Eubacteriales bacterium
GGAATGACCATAGGAACGTCTGGTGTAAATCTGTGAGCAGAATTGTTTGAAACAACGGGAATTTCTGCTCTTGCGTATTTTTCTTCAAGTGCTTTAATCTCGTCCTTTTTCATATCGACTGCACAAAATACAAAGTCCACAAGTGGAGCTATCTCGTCAATTTTCTGAGCGTCAACGATTATCATATTCTTGTAGTCATCGGGTATGGGAGTACTCATTTTCCAACGGTTGCCAACTGCCTCGATATACGGCTTGCCCGCACTTCTTGAAGAAGCCGCAAGAACGGTTACATCAAAATAGGGGTGATTTTCAAGCAAGGTGAGAAATCTTTGACCAACCATACCGGTGGCACCTACTATACCAACTCTTTTTTTCATAAGATGTACTCCTTAATTACAGATTTCTTTGTAAATTACGTTTTTGTGAACTCCGCGGTCTTTGGCACAGCTTTTTATTGCGTCCATTTTTGAAAGACCGTTTGAAATATAGAAATTCACGTGCTCTTCGATGCTCATATTTTCAAAGAAGCATTCGCTTGTGTTCTTTTTGTTGCTTCCTTCAACTATGAGAACGTATTCACCGCGTGGAGCATTATTTTCATAATATTCTACAGCAGAAGCGAGTGTTAAGCGAAGAACTTCTTCATTTTTCTTTGTGAGTTCTCGGCAAAGCGAGACTTTTCTCTCCTCGCCGAAGGTGTTTTTCATATCCTCAAGTGTTGCTTTTAACTTGTGGGGAGCTTCGTGAAAAATCATTGTGCGTTTTTCATTTTCAAGTTCCAAAAGACGTTCACGGCGCTCTCCCTTGTTCGCTGAGAGGAATCCCTCAAAGCAAAATCTACCCGTGGGAAGTCCTGAGAGGGTGAGTGCCACAATTCCTGCACAGGCACCCGGAATTGAGGTTACGGGAATATTCTGCTCTGCACAGAGTGCAACAATATCCTCACCCGGATCACTTATTGCAGGGGTGCCCGCATCCGTGATGAGTGCACAGCTTTCTCCCGCTTTAAGACGGTCGGCAATAACTTGACCTCTCTCTCTTTTGTTGTGTTCAAAATAAGAGACCATCGGCTTGCTGATGCCGAGATAGGAAAGGAGCTTCATTGAATTTCTTGTATCCTCTGCAGCAATAAAATCCACTTCAGAAAGCACCTTGATCGCTCTTTCAGAGAGATCGGCAAGATTTCCTATTGGAGTTGCCACAAGATAGAGCATTCCTTTTTCAATTTTATTCTTTTCATAATCCGGATTTGTGGATTTGATGCTACTCATAATGCTCCTTTCACACAAAATGTGTTTATACATAAAATAATAGTAACGAAAAAATGGGGGTAATTATGGCTATAAAAATATATATAGATCAGGGACACAATCCGCAGTCACCCAACGCGGGGGCGGAGGGGAACGGATACGTTGAGCAGGACATCACCTATGAAATAGGGATTCGTCTTGCTGATCTTTTGCGTCAAAACGGAAATTTTGAGGTCAGGGTTTCGCGTCCCACACCCGAAAGCTCACTTGGAACGAGTAACGCAAGCAGCTTGCGTATTCGTGTTGATGAAGCGAACAGCTTTGGGGCGGATTATTTTGTCAGCTTGCATACAAATGCATCTTCGAATTCATCTGTTTCGGGAAGTGAAGTACTTGTATATACCGAGCCGAGCATTGCAAGCTCGCTCGGAGAAGATATACTGCTCTGGTTGAATCGATTAACGGGACTTCGCAATCGCGGAATAGTCGAGCGTCCCGGACTCTACGTGCTAAGAAAGACGCGAATGCCTGCAGTTCTTGTTGAGATGGGATTCATCTCAAATCGGAGTGACGCATCGCTTATGAATAATAGCCCCGGGCTTTTTGCAGAGGGTATTTATAATGGAATACTGCAATATACGGG
>JAZNWX010000112.1:0-3091 GCA_045593575.1 Eubacteriales bacterium
CAAAGAAATAGAGAAATATTCCCTTCACTATCTTCCTGAATGTAATATTCTTTGTAAGATAAACCGTCAGGCACATCAAAATCAGTACAAGCACGTCAATAAAAAAAGCCAAATATCTTTCTGTGACAATGAAAAGTGACAGCACCGAATAAATTCCACCCAGGCACGAAGCTATGCAAACCCGAAAAGTTGGCAATTTTTGATGCAGAAGATAGCAGGAAATGTAAAAGCACAGAAAATCCATACTGAAATTAATTAAAAACAGCAAATCACCGTAAACTGCCATCACATCACCTCTTTCCGCACTCCACACTATAAATTATAGTAGATATCGCACTCAAATATTGTCAAAGCGTGTGCAAATTTCAATTTTTCTATTTACTTATTGTGTTTTTTGTGATACAATGTCCTTGAATTTGACAAAATACGGTGTTTTGGCATATTATATTACCAAAAACACCAATCCCGAAAGGAGAAAACAATGCAATTAAAGGTTGTAAAATTCGGCGGAACCTCTTTGGCGGATGCCGAACACTTTATTCGTGTTGCAGAAATTATCAAGGCAGATCCCTCCCGTCGCTACGTTGTTGCGTCCGCCCCGGGAAAAAGAAGCGGAGACGACGAAAAGGTTACGGATATGCTTTATAACTGTTACAATATGATTCGTAACCGTGAGGACATTACCGAGTACTATCAGAAAATTGTAACAAGATATACCGAAATAATTAAAGGTCTTGGTATGGATTTTGATATTCGTGGCGAGCTTGAATACATAAAAAATGCTATGATGGCTCGTTCGGGACGTGACTATGCGGCAAGTCGCGGTGAGTATCTGAACAGCCTGATACTTGCAAAGTATCTTGATTTTGACTTTATTGATGCCGAAAACGTTATTTTCTTCAAAGAAAACAGTGAGTTTGACGAGGAAAAAACAAACGCAGCTATGAAAGAGGAGCTTAAAAAGCACACGCACGCAGTTATTCCCGGCTTTTACGGAAGTATGCCCAACGGAACCATCAAAACCTTCTCTCGTGGCGGCTCCGATATAACAGGTTCAATAGTTGCACGTGCATCGTGTGCCGATTTGTATGAGAACTGGACCGACGTTTCGGGCTTTCTTATGGCAGATCCGAGAATCATAAGCAATCCCCTCCCCATTTCAACGATCACATACAGAGAGCTTCGTGAGCTCTCATATAACGGTGCAACCGTTCTGCACGAGGATGCCATCTTCCCCGTTCAGAAGGAGGGTATTCCCATCAATATCAGAAACACCAATCATCCCGAGGATAAAGGAACAATCATCGTGCCCTTTGCCTCAGAATGTGACAGTGACCACACAATTACCGGTATAGCGGGTAAAAAGGGATTTTCTGTCATTAATATTGAAAAGAATCATATGGGCAGCGAGTTCGGATTCGCTTCACGCATTTTCAAATGTCTTGATTTATATGATATTCACACAGAACATCTTGCGTCAGGAATCGACTCGATGAGTCACATTGTCAGCGGCGATGAGTTAAGCGGAAAAATGGATGAATTTATCCCCGAATTGCACAGAATAACCGATGCAGACAATATCTCGGTGGATACGGGACTTGCTCTTGTGGCGGTAGTTGGACGCGGTATGAAGGAAAACAAGGGTACTGCGGCGCGCATTTTCTATGCGATTTCAAACGCGGGAGTAAACGTAAGAATGATCGACCAGGGTGCGAGCGAGCTTAACATCGTCATCGCAGTTTACGAAAAGGATTACGAAAAGACTATTGAGGCAATTTACAATGAGTTCGTTAAATAATATGACTATAATCGAATATTTTTCCTGCAAAGAGCAAGATTATTGGCTCTCTCAGATTGAAAAATGCGATTGGGATGCAGGTAAATATCTTGCCTATCTGCTTAAAGAAAACAAACTACATGAGCTTGTTGGCGAGGGTGCAAGAGTACTTTTGCTTGTCGATGGTGAAAATCTTGTTTCGTTTTGCACGCTTGCACAGTTCGATGACGTTCAGCCAACCGACCTCTCCCCTTGGATGGGCTGGGTTTACACCTTTCCAAAGTACCGCGGCAACGGTTTATCGGGCAAATTGCTCGAATACGGCGAAATGCTTGCCAAAGAAGACGGGGCGACGTACACCCATATTTCCACAAATCATATCGGTCTTTATGAAAAATTCGGATATGAATTCTACGCAACTGCACTTGACGTTGAGAGCGAAGAAACAAGAGTTTACAGAAAGAAAATACAATAATTTCCAAAAATACAGGGGGCTTAAAAAAGCCCCCAAATTTATTTAAATATTTTTTCAAAAAACCTATTGACAAATTGAAAAAAAGTGGTATAATACTTGTGTTATCCAAAGACAGCAGGTTCCGGTAAAGGCGTCAGCTCTCCTGCCGAGGAAGATTTTATACTTTAATAATGTATTATTGTGTGTCTTTCCTTGGGGTGTTGTGCCTTTCGGAAGGATTTTTTTATTATATTCGTTGATTTATAACAGGAGGAAAGTACAATGCCAAGTAAAGTAATACTTGAAAAGAAGCAACAGGTTGTTGCTGAACTTTCTGCTCAGATCAAAGAATCCGTTTCAGGTGTTCTTGTAAATTACCAGGGTATCACAGTTGATGCTGATACAGCTATGCGTAAGGAACTCCGTGAAGCAGGCGTTGACTATAAGGTAGTTAAGAACTCCCTTACAGGCAGAGCTTGTGAAGAAGCAGGTTACGGCGAAATGAAGCAGTACCTTTCTGGTATGACAGCTATCGCAATCTCTAAGGAAGATGCAGTTGCACCTGCAAAGATCCTTAAGAAGTATTCCGATAAGGTTAAATCATTCCAGATTCTTGCCGGTTATGTTGACGGTGTTGTTGTTAACGAAGCTACTGTTAACCAACTCGCTGACATCCCCTCAAGAGAAACACTTATTGCGAAATTCCTTGGAAGCATCCAGAGCCCTCTTTACGGCTTTGCATATGCAATCCAGGCAATTATCGACAAGGATGGAGAAGCTGCTCCTGCTCCCGCAGAAGAGGCTCCCGCTGCAGAATAATCTGCAAACAAAACTCATTGCGTAAAAATATCGCATAAATA
>JAZNWX010000113.1:0-8717 GCA_045593575.1 Eubacteriales bacterium
CTGGAGCGAAGCGATAGAATCTCGGCTGGGTTCCCTCCAGAATGACAACGAGCGAGGGTAAACTGCTCGATAAACCCCAATTTGTCAATTCCATAATATTTACATACACATTACATATAGAAAGGAAGTGTATCCATTGAATAAAAAAGAAAAACAAACAAAGAAAAATCAAGCTGAAAATGCCGAAAAGATAACTGCTCCCGTTCACAAAAGAAAAAAGGACGGCAAGAAAAAGCAAATGCCAAAGCAGAAGGTTCGGGAAAAACTCGCGAAGCTTCAAAATGAGGTAATTGCCGAAGCAGAAGGCATTGGTAAGGACAAAAAAGCTCAAAAGGATGCTCGATTGCCCAAATTTCAAGATAAAACAAAGCAAAGGGCAGAAAAAAAGCCCGATAAAAAGGCAGAAAAGACCTTTTCTCAAAGAAAAAAGCAAAACCGAGCTTCACAAAGAGAAGATATATCAAAAATAGCAAAAAATCCCGACGCAAAAGTGAAAATCATTCCGCTTGGCGGTCTTAACGAGATTGGGAAGAACATTACTGCAATCGAGTGCGATGACGACATTATCGTGATCGACTGCGGCTTCGGTTTTCCCGATGAGGATATGCTCGGAATCGATCTTGTAATTCCCGATTTCACATATCTGAAGGACAACGCAAACAAAATACGCGGAATACTGCTCACACACGGTCACGAGGACCACATCGGGGGCATACCCTATCTTCTTCGCGAGATAAACGCACCGATTTACGGTACACTCTTAACACTTGGAATCATCAAAAACAAGCTGCTTGAATTCAAGCTCCCGTTTGATGCCGATCTCAAGGTTGTAAGTGCAGGGGACACCGTTCGACTCGGCGAGAGCTTTGCGGTCGAATTCATTCACGTCAACCACTCGATAGCCGACGCGTGTGCTCTTTGCATCGATACACCCATCGGCAAGCTCTTCCACACGGGAGATTTCAAGCTTGATCTGACTCCCATCGACGGTGAGGTTATGGACATAACACGTCTTGGCGAGCTTGGGAAAGAGGGAATTGAGCTTCTTATGTGCGAAAGCACGAATGCCGAAAGAGACGGTTACACGCCGAGTGAACGCAAGGTAGGAAAATCGCTTGAATACGTTTTTTCAACGCAGAGCGATAAGAGAATTATTATTGCTACCTTTTCGTCAAACGTTCACAGGGTTCAGCAGATAATTGACACAAGTGCTCGCCACGGAAGAAAGGTAGCAATCACGGGCAGAAGTATGCTCAACGTTGTCGGTGCTGCCACCGATCTCGGATATATGGATATTCCCGAGGGAGTTTTGATAGATATTTCAGAAATCAAGAGATACCGCCCCGACGAGCTGACAATTGTTACAACGGGCTCACAGGGTGAGCCGATGAGTGCTCTTTACAGAATGGCTTTCTCCGATCACAATCAGGTAACAATAGGCAGAAACGACGTTGTGATCCTGTCCTCAAGTCCAATTCCCGGCAACGAAAAGCTGATAAGCAGAATCATCAACGAGCTTACCAAAAACGGCGTTACCGTTCTTCACGATACGATAGCAAGTGTTCACGTTTCGGGACACGCGTGTCGCGAGGAGTTAAAGCTGATGCAGGCACTCCTAAAACCAAGATACTTTATGCCGGTTCACGGTGAATACCGTCATCTTAACGCAAATCGCGAGTTGGCACTTGAAATGGGAATGGCAGAGAAGGATATTTTCATCTCCGATATTGGAAAAATCCTTGAAATCAGTGCCTCCGGGGCAAAATTCACAGGAAGTGTTCCCGCGGGAAAAATCCTTGTTAACGGAAACAGTGTAGGAGAGGTCGGAAACATAGTTCTTCGTGACAGGCGTCATCTTTCCCAGGACGGACTCGTCGTTGTGGTGGCGGGTGTTGATCTTTCAGCAAAGCTATTGATTTCAGGCCCTGACATTGTGTCACGCGGCTTTGTTTACGTTCGCGAGGCGGAGACACTTATGGATGAAATAAAGGCAGTTGCCGAGGAATCGATCGAGAGCTATCTCGACCACGCACGAATGGTTGACAGAGTGGCACTCAAGACAAAATTGAAAGATGATTTGTCAAAATATCTATACGCAAAAACCAAAAGAAGGCCAATGATTTTGCCGATTATTATGAATGTTTGATGAAATTTATATAAAAATAGTAAATAATAGTACAATTCACACTTTGTTAATAATTTGTTCAAAATAAAACAACATTATAAAGCTATAATAACTCTATTAATGCCCATAAAGGAGAGATATATAAAAATGGCAAAGGTTAAACCTGTTCAGAAAAAGAAAATGAGCAAGCCTGCTCTTGCAGCAATCATAATTTCTGTAGTTTTGTTGATTGCACTTGTGCTTTCGCTCATGGCCGGAAGTGGATTTTTCTTCCGTTATTTAAAGAAGGGAGCATCCTCAGACAACTTTGAGATCAATGCTTCTATGATGGAATATTACACAAATTCCTACGTTCAGAACTGGTATTCACAAAACGCATACTACATTATGCTCGGATACATCAAGTTCGATATAAACAAGCCCCTTAACGAGCAGTATACTGATTCTTCGAATACTCAGACATACTATGATTACTTCGTTCAGGGAACAAAAACAACAATAACAACTTATCTCAAGTACTGCGAAGCAGCAAGACTTGATGGTGAGGTTGATTTTGAAAAGCTCGAAAGCGATGCTGAAGCTTACGCTAAGGAATCACTCGATAAGCTCGAGGAAGCGGCAAAGGCAGAGTCTCAGAAGCACTACGCAGAAAACGGTCAGTCAATCACTTTTGAAGAGTACATTCGTAACAGCTTTGGTGAACACGTAAGCAAGAACGATATCAAAAAGGCTCTCATTATTGAGCATATCGCTTCTGACTACTACGAATTTATGCACGAAAGAATCAAAGGCACAATTGATAAAGACCGCGAACAGCAGTACTTCAACGAGCACCTTTCACAGTTCATCTCCGCTGAGTACATTATTTACACACTCAGCAGCTTGAAGACAGTTAATTTCCCCGCGGTTGACGATTACGTTGGTGGCAAGGATGCTCCCGCATACTTGGCCGCAATTGACGGTTTGACACCTGATAAGATAGCAGAGCTTAAGATCGATCCCGCTGATTACGAGGGCGGTGAAGAATCTGCTGCATACAAGAAGGCATATGAAACAGCAGCCGCTAACAAGAAAGCAAATGATGAATCTCTTGCAAAGGATAAGGCAGTTATCGACAGACTTTCCTCTGCAAAAACACTCGACGAATTCAAACGCATCATTCTTGAAGAAAAGTATGAAAGTTCATTTACAAGCTCATACAACACAGCTATCAAGAACTTTGGTGCTAACGATAAGCCCGCTACAGGCACTCTTGCCGCATTCAAGACAGACGCACTCAAGAACGCAATTATTGCTGCAGTTTTGAACGGTGATGACGATATTGATTCTTCAGTTATCAATCTTGACGAAGTTAAGAAGGATATCTTTGAAGAAAAATTCGATAAATATTTTGAAAGTGCTTACAATACGGCATCAAAGGATTTCGCAGATGCTGACAAGCCCTCTGACGATGCTCTTAAGGCATTTATGACAAGCGAGCTTAAGAATGCTATCATCAACGCAGCTCTCAACGGTGAAGAAAACGTTGACGAAAAGTTGATCGTTGTAGGCGAAGGTGCTTCTGAAAAATGGACAGCAGCAGCAAAAGAGCTTCCAAAGGCAATTATCACAAGTCTTAAGGCAAACAAGTGGCCCGAGGCAGCCGCTAACCTTCCCAAGGCAGTAATCACAGCACTCAACAAAGAAATTACAAACGCAACAAGAACATCATCTTATACACTCACATCCGTTCTCGGCAACAAGCTCTTCGGTGGTGTTAAGGCAGAGTACGATATCGATTATGAGGGCGTTGAGGTTGAAGGCACAAACGCACCCGTAAACTCTTGCTGGCAGTGGAACGTTTTGGAAATGAATCTCCAGAACTACGAATTGAGCAAGAAGATAGCTCTCGGTGCTATTGACGAGTTGGCTGAAGAAATCGCTAACGAAACAGACGCCGACAAGAAGAAAGCTCTTGAGGACGAAAAGAAGACTCTTGAAGAAAACATCACAAAGATCGATGAGAACATCGAAAAGGCTAAGACAAAAATTGAAAACGCATCCACAACAAGCGAATATTCTTACAGTGCATTCTTTGTAACAAAGGCAGCACATAACTCAAGCGACTATAAGTTGCGTGACGTAAGCCACATTCTCTTTAAGGTTGACTCTACAAAGGACACAAATCCCGAGGTTTCCTACAAGACAAGTGAAGAAGCTAAGGCAGCAGCTGAAAAGCTCCTTGCGGAAATCAGAGCTGAAGCTGATCTCACAAAGGAAAAATTCGAGGCATTCGGTGAAGTAACTCACGACGGTAAGGTTTCTTACGAGGACGTAGCAAAGGGTCAGATGGTTGAAGAATACGAAGATTGGCTCTTCGCAGCTACAACAGTTGGCGAGCTTGGTCTTGTTGAAACACCTTATGGCTGGCACATTATGTACTACGCAGGCGAAGCTGAAGAAGTTCTTTGGAGAGAAACAGCTAAAGAAGGTGCTACTGACGAAGAACTCAACGATTGGTACGAAGGTCTTCCCGATTACGGAATTGAGATCAACGATGAACTCTTCCCTGAGATCTTCCACATCAATCACAAACACTAATTTAAAATAATAAATGGCACGGCTTGTCCGTGCCATTTTGGTAAGGTTTTTTATGGTACTTAAAAACAAACAAACAACAATTGCATACCGTTGTCCCTGCTGCGGTGCGGGAGTAATGTTCTCAATGGATATTTTCACCATTTCCGCCCCAATGATAAAACTCAAATGTGATTGTGGCGGCAGCGAGATGACCGTTATCAAGCAGGATGACGGCAGGATACGTCTTAACGTTCCTTGTCTTTTCTGCCCGAAGCCGCACAGCTTTTTGCTTAGCTCCGAAGTTTTCTTCGATAATGATGATTTGTTTCTTCAATGCCCGTATTCCGATATGGAGATTTGCTTTATCGGAGATATGGACTGCGTAAAAGCAAATCTTGCAAAAGGGGAGCTTCGACTGATGGAGCTTATGGAGGAATACGGAATTACCGATCTTTCGGCGTTCCGCGAGGCAAATACCGAGAATGAGGACGAGGCACTCGATTCTGAATTGACGCAGAGTGTAATTTTCGTTCTTTCTGAGCTTGAGGCAGAAGGGAAGATATTCTGCAAATGTGAGCACGGAAACGAAATCGATGAAGAAAAATATGGGTTTGAGGTGTTTTCCGACGGAGTTTTAGTCAAGTGCCGCGACTGCGGTGCAGAACGCAGAATACCAACCGATAACTCACTTAATACACACGCATTTTTAGATGCGGATGCACTTTATTTAGAATAAAAAAAGGATATGCCAAGTGAAGTGAACCCCGTTCACTTCACAAGCGGCATATCCTTTTTATTATTTGCGTTTTTTGAATATAATGATTACGGCAACGATGACAAGCAGCACCCCGGCACATATCATTACAATTGTTATGATTGTGTTATCCTCGTCATCACCGAGATTTTCGTCCGCTTCGTTGTTTGTTGGGGGCTCGGGGACTTTTTCGCTCGCAACAAGATCATCGTTATTCAGAGTTATCTCCTTGCCCTTTTCCTCAAAACGAGTCGCAAATGCCTTTATTGTATATTTCACATCATCGCTTTTTTCTATAACAATCGGTGACCTGTAGAGCTGCCAATCGCCCTGAATTTTTCCGTTCTCGTAGATAGCATAATAGATGGCAGATCCGTTGTTTTCAGACTCCTTGTCCACTCCGTAAGCAGCTTTTATGATGGACGAAAGTGAAAGTGTCACCGTTGTACCTTCCACATCAATATACACCTCAACCTCGGGCGGAGCATTATTTGCGTCATCTATTAAATTAATGTTTTTGTTGGCATATTTACTGCTCAGGTTATTGGTAGAATAGTTTTCATCGTAAGTGCAGAGCCAAGAGTAGCAAACCTCGGGAAAATGTCCCAGAATAATTGTGGGAAGATTATAAATCAAGGTGATAAGATGCGTGTGGGTTGCGTTAATTCCTCTGAAATCGGGACTTCTGTCATAATCCCTTGCCAGGAAAAGAAACAGAAAAGATGACAAAGTATATACCGATTTTTTAAGCTCATCGCCCTCTCCGTATTCCACAAAATCCGTGATTCTGGCAATCGGAACTCCGTCCGTATCCAACATCTCACAGTCAAGGGCATTCCAAACCTTGTTTATGTAGCTTTTTTGAGTAGTTGCGGACAGCTCGTCCCAACTTTGAATTATGCTGATCATATCAAAAACCGACAAATTCTCAAGAAACAGCTTGGCAGCACGGTATATTATTGCTCTTCCAAGCTCATCATTGTATTGATTATGGAAGATGAGGTTTAGCACATTTTGCAGAGCAACCTCAAGGGTAACGTATTCCTCCCCGGCAAAAATCGTATTTGTAGTGTAAAAGTCGCGGTAATCCTTGTTTGGTGTATCGCTCGTCAGATTGCCCCCGCTGTAAGAACCGTTTGCCGCCCAGTTAAGCAAATCTCTGATGGAACATTCAATCCATTCAACAATGGTGATATTTTTGCCTTCTTCAATCGGAACAAACAGCTTTCCGCTGCCGATTGCGTCCCAGATGTTGATTTTTCCGATAGCAAAATCGTCAACAAATTCAACTGTGCTTTCAATTGCGGCGAGCTTGCTTACCATTTTTTCGCGTCTGTCTATGTATGCATCGTCGCTTACATTGTATTGCTCGTTGTCAGAGTGCGTTGTTACTGTAATTCCGGTTGGTGTTTCGTATATTTCGGTCTTTATCTCACCCGCTTCGGTGCCGGGAACGTAATGATCCACTCCGTATCTCTTAAATCCCATCTGTTTTGGAGGCACGTAGGTGATAAAATCGGTGGGGTTCAGCACGTTGTGAATATTTTTATACACACCGTTATGAGTCCAGGGCTCATCAACCTCAGCAGCATCAATGCCCCCTCCCGGAGCCTCAAAGGTATATCCGTAAATCGCGTTTCCTGTTTCTCCGTATATTTCTGTTAATCGTTTTGCAGTAATGTTGGCAACAGCACCGCCTCGCGAATAGCCAACCACCCAGAATTTAACCTTGCCCTCGTTCAATGCAGAGGGAATATCAAAGGTTTTATAGGTTTCTATGTAATTTGCGACCTGCTCGACAACCTGAGTTGCGGCACTCGAAAAACCAAGGGACTCGCCACTATCACCAAGAGTGAAATTGCTTGCCCATTCGGATTCATAGTCGCCGCCTCTTACCGCTATGGGCAGAAGGATGAAGCTTTCATTTTGAATTGAAATTTCCTTTGCACCCATAATCATACCGACCGTATTTTCTGTCGGTCTTGTTGCAAATCCGTCATTTACAAAAATATTCTTTTCTTCAATACCAATGTCCGACATCAGTGCCTTTGCGTGACGAAAAAGATTTGAATAAGCTCCGCTTGGCAGAGAACGGTCAAAATCACCTTGATTTGCGTTGAATGCAGAGAGAGCAAGGGAGAGTGACATCGTCGAAAGACTTGAATTATACTGCTCGGGGGAATCCTCAAAATAGCCGTCGGAATAAAAATAAACCGAGTTGATATTCTCTTGATCGGCTGATTGAAGCCCAAATATGCCTTCTTGAAGATCATATTTTTCGCGGTAACCGTTTTTTATAACGTGATACCGTTCGCTTATGGGTACGTCTGAAACCGACGGTGCAGCTTTTACCTCGGAGTTTTGATTATCTATAGTCAGTGCAGTTATCGGAATAAACGTGCCGAACAAAACAGTCGACATAAGCAGTAGTGCAACAATTGAACTAAATACTTTTTTCATATTCCAATCTCCTTTACAGGAATTATAGTCCGTTGCTTATATTATAATAGTTTTTCCCTTAGTTTGTCAAGTGCACTTTTTTCAATTCTGCTGACGTATGAACGTGAAATGTTAAGTTTTTCTGCGATTTCCTTTTGCGTGTAGCTTTTTGAAAGGCCAAAAAGCCCATATCTCATAGTAATAATCTGCTTTTCGCGTTCGTCAAGCGTGTTTTTCACCAGGCGGAGAGCACGTTCTATCTGCACCTTTTTGTCAAGGTTCTCTCCAAGATTTTCATTTGTGCAGATTATATCCATATACGTAAGAGGATTGCCGTCGCGGTCAACGTCGATCGTTTCCGCAAGGGAAACCTCACCGGTACGTTTCTTTTGCGCCCTGAAATACATCAGGATTTCGTTTTGAATACATCTTGCGGCATAGGTTGCAAAGCGAATACCTGTTTCAAATTTAAAGGTATCGACTGCCTTCACAAGTCCGATTGTGCCGATTGACACAAGGTCCTCGCTGTCGGGAGCATTGGAATAATACTTACGCACGATATGTGAAACAAGTCGAAGATTATGTAATATCAGCTTTTGTCGGGAGTCCTCGTTTCCTTGTTTTGCGAGTCGAAAGTGCTCCGATTCTTCTTCGGCAGAGAGGGGAGGTGGGAATTTATTTGGAGTTGCCACTCCCAGAATCAGATGATATATATGAAAAATAAAGCTAAAAATCAACGATAACATAAAATCCTCCTTGTGCTTCAAATTTTGATTTATCGGTATGTATAAGCAAAGTAAATAAAGGCCCCTTTGTGTAAAGGGGGCTCCGCGTTAGCGG
>JAZNWX010000114.1:0-5576 GCA_045593575.1 Eubacteriales bacterium
GCCGGACACGAAGTGTCATTCTGGAGCGAAGCGATAGAATCTCGGCTGGGTTCCCTCCAGAATGACAACGAGCGAGGGTAAACTGCCCGACAACCCCCAATTTATTAACATTTTTCAGTATAATTAAAAACCCGACGGAAATACCGTCGGGTTATTTTTACATACAAGTAACAACAATGTCACCATCGCTGATATTGAGGTGAACTTTTGATATTGTTCTATTATAGTCCGCAATTATCTTTTCTGCAATAGCATCTTCTATATGAGTCTGAATAAATCTTCTCATATTTCTTGCTCCGAATTTCGCAGAGTAGGACTTTTCGCCCACGTGCTTGAGAAGTGCTGAGGTAAAGGTGAGTGTAATTCCCTTTTCTTCAAGTGCCATTTTAAGCTCGTTGAGCATAATTGCCGCAATTCTTTCAAAATTCTCCCTTGTGAGAGAGTTGAATGTGATTATTTCATCAACGCGGTTGATAAATTCAGGACGAAGGAATCCATCAAGTGCTTTCATTGTTCTTGCTTCCTCTGCAGAATTATTCTCGGTTGAAAAACCTGCTCTTCCCGAAGAATTTGTTGAGCCCGCATTGGTCGTCATAACTAAAATCGTATTTTCAAAATTGATCGTTCTGCCCTGTGCGTCAGTTATTCTGCCATCGTCAAGGATCTGCAAAAGTACGTTAAGAACATCAGGATGTGCCTTTTCGATTTCATCAAAAAGAACTACGGAATAAGGTCTTCTTCTTATTTTTTCGGTGAGCTGTCCCGCCTCGTCATATCCAACGTATCCGGGAGGAGCTCCAATTATCTTTGATACGGAATGCTTCTCCATAAATTCACTCATATCAAGACGGATAAGTGTTTCAGGAGAGTGGAAAAGATCGTTTGCAAGCTGCTTTACAAGCTCGGTTTTACCGACACCCGTGGGACCTGCAAAAATGAACGAAACGGGCTTTCTCTTATAGGAAATGCCTGCTCTGTTTCTCTTTATCGCACGGCAAATTGAGTTAATTGCCTTATCCTGTCCTATTATGTGTGTTTTAAGACGTTCCTCGAGCTTATCTATCTGCTCATACTCATTTGCACTCACAGTAAGTGCGGGAACACCCGTCCAGACCTCCACGACCTCGGCAAGCTCATCGGTGGTGAGAATTATACTCTCACATTCGCCTTCAAGCACCTTAAGCTCATCTGCGAGCTTGATTTCTCTTGATTTTAGCTTTGCAATTTTCTCATAAGCATCGGCATTGTCGGGAGAATCGGGCGGAGTAGCCTCAAGCGCTTCTCTGTCCCTCTTTATCGCCAAGAGCTGTTCTCTGATTTCAATGCTCTTATTAAGAGAAGCTGAATTCAGAGAAAGATTAGCCGCCGCCTCGTCAAGAAGGTCTATTGCCTTATCGGGCAAGTATCTGTCGGTAATATATCTCTCAGAAAGCACCACCGCATTTTTTAATACTGCGTCGGGTATCTTTATCTGGTGGAATGTTTCATAATAATGCTTTATTCCCTTCAGCATCTCAAGGGTTTCATCAATTGAAGGCTCTTCAACCTTAACAGGTTGGAAACGGCGTTCAAGTGCAGCGTCCTTTTCGATATACTTTCTGTATTCGTTAAGTGTGGTTGCACCGATAACCTGAATTTCGCCGCGGGATAATGCGGGCTTCAGCATATTCGCTGTGCTTACACTTCCCTCACTGTTGCCTGCACCGACAATATTATGCACCTCATCAATTACAAGGATGATATTGCCTGCCTCCTTGACCTCCTTAAGAAGTCCGAGCAATCGGCTTTCATACTGTCCGCGGAACTGGGTTCCCGCAACAAGTGCAGTTAAGTCAAGAAGATGAAGCTCTTTATTTCTGAGTTTATACGGAACCTCACCCCTTACGATTCTCTGAGCAAGTGCCTCTGCAATAGCGGTTTTACCAACACCCGGCTCACCTATAAGGCAGGGATTGTTCTTCTGCCTTCTTGAAAGTATCTGAATTACACGGGCAAGCTCCTTCTCTCTGCCAACGATGGCATCCAGCTTTCCGTTTATCGCCTCTGCATTCAGATTTTTGCAGTAATCTTCAAGGAATTTTGTTTTTTTATCGCTTTTTTTGTTTTCTTTTTTATTGTCCTTTTTATTCTCGTTATCCTTGCCGCCCTTGTTAGCGAGGGAATCTGAAGGTTTTTTCTCATTGAACAGCTTTCCAAGATCAATTGAAGGCATAACGGATTCATCGGAGTATTCATCCTCGTCAACAATATCGGGCAAATTGCCCTGCTCCTCAAACATCTGTGCCATATCGTCTTCCATACCCTCAAGCTCCTCGGGGGTTATGCCAAGGTTATTCATCATATTGCCAAGCATATTGTCAAGAGGAATTCCAAGCTCCTTTGCACAGGTTATGCAAAGTCCTTCATCCTTCTTCTCTCCGTTTTCAAGCTTGGATATAAACACAATTGCCATTCTTTTATGGCATCTTGAACACATAATCATACAAATACCTCCTCGGTATCAATTTTCATCATAAGGTAAATAATCCAAAATTATATATTATTTTTGTAAGCATCGTTTCTTCGATAAATTCATTACCAAAGATCAATGCCACAACGCAAACTGCAAGGCTTGTCACAAGATATGCGTTTGCAAGTCCCCAGAACACTCCGCCAAGATGGTTTAACCAGCTCAAAACGGGAAGCTCGAAGAACTTTTCCAAAGCAAATATTGCTATACTGCAAATTATAAATGACAAAATAAATGCCAGAATATATCCAAGAACATTGGAAACAACAGAGATAAGAGCATCCTCAATCACTCCGCCGATAGCACTCGCTTTTTCAGTGTCGCTGCCCGAAAGTGAGTCAAAGTGCTGCTCCATTTTATCCATAGGAACAATATTTGCAATTATTGAAGGAGTTTCATCCTTCACACTTTCAAAATTAAAATTTCCGTTGCTCTCCTGTGCCGCACTGATGAGCTTTTCCGTCACCTTGCCCTCAAACATTCCGTTAACGAACAAATTCTGGCAAAGCGTTACAACAAGAGATCCGATAAGTAAGGTCAAAAGTATAACAAAAACTATCTTCGTGCTTCTGAAAAATGATTTAACAAGTCCTCTTTTTATTCCCAAAATGACCAAAAGCACGATTATAAGTGCCATAACAATATCAATAATTATTTTTAAAGCATCCATAAAAACACCTCTTTCTTATTTTTTGAGATCAATAAACCTTGCGTAATATTCATTACAAGCAACAATGGTATCCTTATCAATGGGAATCATTTTAAATCCGCCCGCAATAAGCTCGGTACTGTAGGTTTTTCCCGATTTGAGATCCACTCTGCTGAATCCGATAAGCTCCTGCAAGAACAAGCTGTCCTCAAGCAAGGCAATATCGATAAGTCGCTCATCAAGCTGATATTCCTTTTCGATTTTGCATTTTTTGCTAAGCAAAAGAACTCTCGTTTTTCCGCCGACACCTGAAAGATCGGTAATTGCAATATTATCTTCCCCAAAAGAGTAAAGATATATTTCACTATCGCTCAAAAACTCGCCCGTGAGGTTCAGATTTGAGTTGAACACGTTCACACCGCGTGAGCCGACAACGGCTATACTTCCGTTTTCAAGAATGCTGACATCATACGGAATACCGCCAAAGCTGATTTCGGCACTCTTATATTCATCCTTGCCAACCTTATATAAACGTATTTCTGATTTCATTTCATCGGTGCTTGTATCAGTCAGCAAAACTGCAAGAAGCGAACCGTTTTCAGAGAGAGAAACCGAGCTTACACGTCCTGAAATGAAGCTGTAATCATAGGTAGTTTTGCTCTGCTCGTATACCTTGACGACAGAATTGTAATCTTCAGACTTGGTGATTATTGCAAAATCTCCGTTTTCTGACATATCCGCACCGTAAATAGCATAATCGAGCTTTTCTTCGCTGATTTGTGTGAACGAATTATAAAGCGAAAACTGTTTTCCGCCAACGTCGTAAAGAAGAATTTGCTTATTGCTTACTGCGAGCTTGGGGTTACCGTAGCTGTGATTTGAGGTGAGCAGCTCTCTGCCGCCCGCCGTGAAAATTGACAGTCTTTCACGGCTCGCAACTGCAAGTCCTCCTCTGTATGCGGCAAAAACCTGTGAATTGCCTGCATTATAGGTGATGGTATCGTGAACGGAATTTACGTAATCGTTTGCGAGCTTGATATCCTTTGCGAGATAGTAAAATCTCTCATAGGACAAATTACCGGAAAAGAGAAAAAATGCCATTACAACGACTAAAGCTATACATAAAATCCTTTTGACATACGCATATCTATAGCTCACCTTTGCGAGATACACGTCGGTTTTTCCGTCATAATTCTTTTTTACGGAGTTGGGGTTATATTTTATTTTTTCAATTATTTTGTTAATATCAAAATTCATACTTCCCCACTTCCTTTCTTAATATTCCACTTTATTTAGGTAAAGTCCACACGCGGGTGCTGTTGAGCCCGCGTTTTTTCTGTCCTTGCCGTCCGTTATTTTTTCTATATCGCAGGGCTCGATTTTACCCTGTGCAACAAGGAGCAGGGTGCCGACCATAATTCGCACCATATTGTATAAAAATCCGTCAGCTGCGACTCTGAAAACAACGAGATCGCCTTCACGGTATACCTGAGCATACTTGACGTTACGCACGGTGTCAACTATCTTTGACCCCTGTGCCATATATGAAGAAAAATCGTGCTTGCCGCAAAAATATCCTGCCGCTTCATTCATTCTTGCAATCGTTTCGTCAGAGTATCTCTGAGGAATATGGTACACTCTGTCAGCCAAAAACGGATTTTTGATCGGTGTATTCCATATCTTGTAGATATATTCCTTATATTTTACGTCATATCTCGGATGAAATTCATCCTCGACCAATTTAGCATCGATAACCGATATATCATCGGGTAAAACGGAGTTGAATGCAAGAGGCACCTTCTCCATCGGAATAGTGCAATCAAGCATATTCTCGCCCTTTTTGGAGACGCATACGTAAAACTCGTTTGCGTGGACTCCGCTATCCGTTCTGCTGCAGCCCACTATGTCACAGTCGAATGAGAAAATACGCTTTGCCGCTTCGTTCATCTCTCGCTGAACGGTCGGCTTATCGGGCTGCACCTGGTAACCGTTATAGGAGGTTCCCACAAAGCTGATTCTGAGTAATAATTTCATTTTTATACTCCTTTAAAACGGGAGAAACGGGCCAACAAAAATATCTGTGCAAACAACCGCAGCCGCAAATCCAATTAAAAGGAAAATTGCAATAATATCACTTGCACGGCATTTCAATATCTTCATTCTTGTTCTGCCCTCTCCACCCTTATAGCAACGGCACTCCATAGCTGTCGCAAGGTCGAGTGCGTGTCTGATTGATGAAGAAAAAAGCGGGATGAGAATGGGTATTAGTGCCTTTGCTCTTTGAATAAGCGATCCGTTGCTGAAATCCGCACCTCTCGCCTTTTGTGCATTCATTATCTTATCCGCCTCTTCCATAAGGGTGGGGATAAATCTTAAGGCGATTGTCATAATCATAGCAAAATCGTGAACGGGTACACC
>JAZNWX010000115.1:0-2872 GCA_045593575.1 Eubacteriales bacterium
GGCAAAATGTACAACAAAAGCCCTTTGGAATTATGCAAGATTATAAAAAATAGGTATAGTAAACTGTCGATAAAAATTGTATAATATAATCTGGTAGAAAATAAGAAACAAGGAGAACGGAAATTGAAAAGAGAAGATTTAAGAAACATTGCGATAATCGCACACGTTGACCACGGAAAAACAACACTCGTTGACCAGCTTTTGAAGCAGGGCGGAATTTACCGTGAGAATCAGGCAACTGAGGATCGAGTAATGGACTCTAACGAACTTGAGAGAGAGAGAGGCATTACAATTCTTGCAAAGAATACCGCTGTTAATTACAACGGAGTAAAGATAAATATTATTGACACACCCGGACACGCAGATTTCGGTGGTGAGGTTGAGCGTATTCTTAAAATGGTAAACGGAGTTATCTTGCTTGTTGACGCTGCAGAGGGACCAATGCCACAGACACGCTTTGTGTTGCAAAGAGCACTTGAGCTTAACCACAGAGTAATCGTTGTTGTAAATAAAATTGACAAGCCTGATGCACGAATTTCCGAAGTAATTGACGAGGTTCTTGAGCTTCTGATCGATCTTGGTGCAAATGACGAGCAGCTTGATTCTCCAATGCTTTTCTGTTCGGGCAGAGCAGGTACTGCAAGTGAGGATATGGACGTTCCGGGTACGGACTTGAAGCCTCTTTTTAATAAGATTCTTGAATATATCCCCGCACCTGAGGGTGATGAAGAGGGCGACCTTCAGTTGCTTATCTCCTCAATCGACTACAATGATTTCGTTGGAAGAATCGGTATCGGACGTGTTGAAAGAGGAACTGTTAAGCAGGGACAGGAGGTTATGATCTCCAACTTCCACTCAAAAGCAGCACCCAAGAGAGCTAAAATCGTTTCACTCTATCAGATAAGCGGTCTTGGCAGAGTCCAGGTTGAGAACGCAAAGATAGGCGACATCGTTTGCTTCTCGGGAGCAGAGAATATCACAATCGGTGATACAATTACATCAACAACCTGCATCGAGCCACTTGAATTTGTAAAGGTCAGCGAGCCCACGATGGAAATGACGTTTGCAGTTAACGATAGCCCCCTTGCAGGTCAGGAAGGGAAATTCGTTACCTCGCGTCAGATTCGTGACCGTCTTTACCGTGAGTTATTGAAGGACGTGTCACTTCGTGTCAGCGACGGCGACACAACCGACTCATTCAAGGTTGCGGGCAGAGGTGAAATGCACCTTTCAATACTTATCGAAAATATGAGACGAGAGGGCTTTGAGCTTATGTGCTCCAACCCAAGAGTTCTCTATAAAGAAATAGACGGAGTTAAGTGCGAACCGATGGAAAGAGTAACACTTGACGTTCCCACCGATTACGTTGGCTCAGTTATTGAAAAGCTTGGCAGACGTAAGGGCGATCTTATCGAGATGGTACCCATTGGAAACAGAATGAGAGTTGAGTATTCAATTCCTTCACGTTGTCTTTTCGGCTACCGTTCAGAGTTCTTGACAGACACACGCGGAGAAGGTCTCATCAATACACTTTTTGACGGTTATCAACCCTATAAGGGCGAGGTAACAATGAGATTCACAGGCTGCCTTATAGCAAGCGAAAACGGTGAAACAACAAGATACGGTCTTTTCAATACCCAGGAGAGAGGACAGCTCTTCGTTGGACCTCAGACAAAGGTTTATGAGGGTATGATCATTGGTGAAAATCCCAAGAACGACGATATCGCAGTTAATCCCTGTAAGGAAAAGCATCTTACTGCCATTCGTTCAACGGGTGCTGACGAAAAGCTCCTTCTCACTCCTCCCAAGATTTTCAGTTTGGAGGAGGCAATCGAGTATATCAACGACGACGAGCTTATCGAGGTAACACCCAAGTCAATCAGACTCAGAAAGAAGATTCTCAATACCGAGCTTCGTATGAAAGCCCAGATGAGAGCAAGACGCGGAATTATTGATATTAAATAATACAAAAAGCACGGCAAAGCCGTGCTTTTTTATCGCTTGTGCCGACAGATTCAGCTGTCATCCTCGAGCGTAAGCGAAGAATCTTGGGCACAATATGGCTAATCTATATTTCCACCGCCTCACCGTATGGGAGTGAGTAGATAAGTATTTTATCCGGGCGTTTGCCAAGAAATCTCTCAATTGCCATTGAGTAATATTCAAGCTGTTTTCCGTGACGGGCTCTCATCTTTTCGATGACCGATACCTCGTCTTTCAGTTCCTCGGAAGTGAGATGATCGGTCTTGTAATCACAAAGAATTACGTTTCCGTTTTCATCCTCGAAGAACAGGTCGATAACACCCTGAACAAGAATATCCTCACCTGAAATCTCGGCTTTGAATTTCTCATCCTGAGTGAAGTACGATGCGGGGAGCAAAATGTTAAATCGCTGCTCACGGTAGCTTTTTTTCGCATTTTTGAGGATCGAGTAGAAACTGCTTTCAAAGAATTTTTCAATCTGCTTCAAATTTATCAATTCCGCAACCTGAGGCGTGATAAATTTATTATCAACAAGACGTGAAAGCTCTGCTTTCGCTCCGTTTTTCTCGGCATTTCCGAAATCGCAGAACTGCAAGAAGAGGTGAGTAGCGGTACCGCGGTCGGCACTTGTCACCTTTGATTTGCTTTCAAAGAACTCTTCAATTTCAAGAATTTTCGCCTCGTCAAAGCTTTCAAGTGTTGCAGCATCGTCATCCATATCATCAAGTACGGTAGGCGTGAGCTTTGAAACAGAGAGCTTGGCGGGAATACTGTTCAAATGTGAGTAAGGATATTTGAAATTCAATCTCTCTTTTATATCCTCGATTTCTTTCTCGGTAATTACTTCGCTATTAATAGCAGTATCCGGATTGTTCACATTGTCGATATT
>JAZNWX010000116.1:0-1574 GCA_045593575.1 Eubacteriales bacterium
ACGACATGGCTACGATCCGACTTAAATGAGTGCGAACATCCCGATAAATCCCAATTTTTTGTTCTAAAATATATTCTTATCTTAAAAACCGCACCCGTTGGGTGCGGTTCTCGCTTTTTATAAAATAATACAAATAAGTCCGTTTGAACCCTCGTTTATTATCCGTTCAAGAGTTTCTGAGAGCTTATTGCGTGATTCGTCGGGAATATGGTCGAGCTTGGTATGAAGCCCTTCGTTCATCAGCTCATAAAGGGATTTTCCAAACATATTTGAATCCCATATCTTCTTGGGATCTTCTTCAAATTCTTCAAGCAGGTATTTTACAAGATCCTCACTTTGCTCCTCACTGCCGACAATCGGATTGATCTCGGTTTCAATATTTGCCCTTATCATATGAATTGACTGTGCACTTGCTCGGAGCTTTACTCCGTATCCACCCGATCTCTTGATTATTTCCGGCTCCTCAAGTCGAAGCTTTGATGCATCGGGCATAACAATTCCATATCCCTTTTCATCGGCATCCAAAAGTGCCTGTGCAACTCTGTCAAACTCCGCTTTTTTTGATGAATATTCCTTCAACATTCGTACAAGCTGCTCTTCGGACTCAATCTCAAAGCCCGTCAACTCACTCAACACCCTATAATAAAGCTCTTTTGAGCAGGAAACTGATATTTTTGCTCCTCCGCATCCATAATCTATACTATCAAAACAGAACTTATCAACAAATTCGTTTTTGGAAAGCGGTGAAAATGCATCCTTTATTTGTCCCATCTTCTCTACTCCACGGGCACATTTCAGTACGTTTTCTCTTATCGAGCTTTTAACCGGATGACTATCATCTATTGCCTGCATCCATTCGGGAAGTGCTACTCTTATCTCGCTTACGGGAAACTCGCAAAGAATCATTTCAAGTATATGACGAATATCTTCACCGTCAAGCTCCAGACAGTTCACAAGTGCCACAGGTGCACCGTATTTTTCCTCTAATTCATATGCAAGTGCTATACTCTTTTCATTTGACGGATTTGCTGAATTCAATATCATCGCAAAGGGTTTTCCCATTGATTTAAGCTCTTTAACAACTCTTTCCTCTGCGTCAACATAGCTCTCTCTCGGTATTTCGCCAATACTTCCGTCCGTAGTAATTAACATACCGATGGTCGAGTGATCGGTAATGACCTTTTTGGTGCCAAGCTCTGCCGCTTCAACAAATGGCATTGGTTCCTTTTGCCACGGAGTACGCACCATTCTCGGCTGCCCCTCTTCAATTGTTCCGAGTGCATCGGGTACGATATACCCCACACAGTCGATCATTTTAACCTGCATACTTGCACCGTCTCCCATATCGATCGTTACTGCGTTATCGGGGATAAATTTCGGCTCGGTCGTCATAACCGTTCGTCCGCCCGCACTCTGAGGCAACTCGTCACGTGCTCTGTCACGGTCATATCCCTCCTTGATATTCGGCAAAACCAAGGATTCCATAAATCTCTTGATAAACGTAGATTTTCCGCTTCTTACAGGGCCCACAACACCAATGTAGATATCGCCTCCCGTTCTGCGTGCAATATCCT
>JAZNWX010000117.1:0-2838 GCA_045593575.1 Eubacteriales bacterium
AACGGTTGTAGCAGATTTGCGGAAGGGCTTGTCGCTTGTCAAGTGATCCTCGTACATAGCATATAAAATTCTTCTCTGACCGGGCTTCATACCGTCACGAACGTCGGGGAGAGCACGTGCGGCAATAACGGACATTGAATATTCGATAAAGGAGCGTTCAACTTCCTTCTTCATTTCAACGTCAACTATTTTCTGCTCGGGAAATTCAATTCTTTCGTTGTCATTGTGTTTAATTTCAGCCATTTTGAACTCTCCTTTCCTTAAATGTCAAGATTTTCGGCAAATTTTGCATTTTGCTCGATAAATTCACGTCTGGGCTCAACCTTATCTCCCATAAGGAGTGAGAACATAGCATCACAAGCGGCTGCATCCTCGGTTGTAACCTTAAGAAGTGTTCTTGTTTCGGGATTCATTGTAGTTTCCCAAAGCTGCTCAGCATCCATTTCACCAAGACCTTTGTAACGGTCAGCTTCAACATTATGACCGCCGAGAAGCTCGATATATTTATCTCTTTCAGCATCTGAGAATGCATAGTATTCCTGCTGATTTCTGCCACCTGTTCTCTTATAAACTCTATAAAGAGGTGGCTGAGCAAGATAGATGTGTCCATCGTCAATAAGCTGACGCATATGACGGAAGAAGAACGTGAGAAGCAAAATTCTGATGTGAGAACCGTCAACGTCGGCATCCGCCATAATGATTATTTTTCCGTAACGGAGCTTTGCAATATCGAATTCCTCACCGATACCGCATCCGAGTGCCTGAATGATGGGGATGAGCGAAAGATTTGAATAAACCTTGTCAACTCTTGTCTTTTCTACATTAAGCACCTTACCGCGAAGAGGCAAGATTGCCTGGAATTTAGAGTTTCTTCCCTGTGTAGCAGAGCCGCCCGCAGAATCTCCCTCTACAAGATATAGCTCAGTTACTTCAATTCTTCTCTCCTGGCAGTCACGAAGCTTTCCGGGAAGTGTTGAGCCGCCAAGCACGCCCTTGCGACGTGTAAGCTCTCTCGCCTTTCTTGCTGCCTCTCTTGCACGGGAAGCCGCAAGTGCCTTGTCAAGAATATTCTTTGCAACAGATGGATTTTCCTCAAAGTATTCGGAGAGCTTTGCGTTAACTATGCCCTCTACAAGAGTTCTTACTTCACTGTTACCGAGCTTTGCCTTTGTCTGCGACTCAAACTGTGCGTCCTCAAGCTTTACGCTGATGATGGCACAAAGACCCTCACGAACGTCCTCACCTGAAAGATTCTTATCACTATCCTTAAGGATTCCCGCTTTTCTCGCGTAATCGTTAAGCACTTTTGTAATGGCAGATTTGAAGCCCGTTTCGTGCGTACCGCCCTCTATTGTATGCATATTATTCGCGAACGAGAGGATAAGCTCGTTATAGCTGTCATTGTACTGAAGTGCAACCTCTGCAATAGAAGTACCCTTCTCACCCTTCATATAGATAACCTCGGGGTGAATAAGCTCGTTGTGACGGTTGTTGTTGAGATGCGTTACAAAGCTCTTGATACCGCCCTCATACATAAACTCGTTCTCTATGGGCTCTTCTCCGCGTGTATCGATAAGCGCAATACGTACACCTGCATTAAGGAACGCCTGCTCTCTCATTCTGTTTTCAAGTGTTTCGTAAACGAACACCGTATCCTCGAAAATCTCAGGGTCGGGCTTGAACGTCACCTTTACACCGTGGGGTTTATCCAAGGGATCACCAACGCACGCAAAAGCACGAGCCACCTTGCCCCTCTCAAATCTTTCGGTATAAACTTTTCCGTCATAAATGTCCTCAAGCTCAAGCCATTCGGAAAGTGCGTTTACAACGGACGCACCAACACCGTGAAGACCGCCCGCTATTTTGTATCCGCCGCCGCCGAATTTACCGCCCGCGTGCAAGATCGTATAAACAACCTCGGGCGTGGGGATTCCCTGCTTCGGGTGTATCGCCGAAGGAATACCGCGTCCGTTATCCTCAACGGTTACGGAATTGTCAGGATTGATGGTTACTGTAATCTTGTCACAGTGTCCTGCAAGTGCTTCGTCAATGGAGTTGTCCACTATCTCGTAAACGAGATGATGAAGTCCGCCAATTGAGGTTGTACCTATGTACATACCCGGACGTTTTCTTACCGCCTCAAGTCCTTCAAGTACCTGTATATTTTCTTCGGTGTAGCTATCCTCAACCACAAGGTCGAGATTCTTTTCAAGGTTTTCCATTTCTGTTTCCTTTCAGTTTTTGTATGTAAGTAAATAAGTTACAATGTTAAAATTGCTCAAGCCGCTGATCTGTTATTTTTTACAAAATGCCTTCCCATTGAGGGGAAGGGGGACCGCTTGCGGTGGATGAGGGGCTCGAAGTTTGTAGAAACTATCGGCTCTCTTGCCATCTTTATTTTAATTCGTTCCAAGTCAATCCCAATTGTGTAAGAATATCATTACACACATCATTAAAATTTTTATTTATACTTTTGTTTGTATATCTCAACACTTTAATGCCGAGTTTCGAAAGTTCAAAATCTCTTTCGCTATCTTTTTCGTTATGCTCAGGCATATCGTGTTGAAGTCCGTCAATTTCAATTACAATATTTTTACTTGCAATATAAAAATCAACGATATAGTTACCTATATTCTTCTGTCTATTCACAGTACACGGCAATTTCTTAAGAAGATCATACCAAAGATGCTTTTCTTCGGGTGTCATTTTTTTCCTTAATTGCTGTGCTAACGGAACATAATTTTTATTGTAATTATATTTCATTAAGTTATCTCCTTGCCTCCGCGAGGGGGGAGGGGGGACCGCCGAGGCGGTGGATGAGGAGAGCACCATTTAGTT
>JAZNWX010000118.1:0-4506 GCA_045593575.1 Eubacteriales bacterium
ACGGTTTATAAGATTTGTTATAGTGGTTTTACCTGCACCGGTTGATCCAACAAATGCTATTTTTTGACCCGGATGAGCGTAAAGCGAGATATTTTTAAGAACTACAGTATCGGGATTGTATCCAAATGTAACGTTTTCAAGTACAACATCTCCCTTTATATTCTCTGCAGAATGAACGTCTCCCACGCTTTCAACCTCAGGCTCTCTGTCCATTAAACCAAACACTCTTTCAGCACCTGCCAGTGCGGAAAAAATAGTACTCATCTGTTGAGATATTTGGTTTATAGGCATTGAGAATTGACGTGAATACTGCACAAATACAACAAGACTACCTATGCTCAACAAATTCATACAACAAAGAACACCGCCAATACCCGCTGTCAATGCAAAACTGATCTGACTCATATTGCCAAGCACCGGGCCCATTATTCCCCCGAAGAACTGTGCCTTGAATTGTTTATCCCTCATATCGTTATTAAGAGTATCAAATTCTTCTTCGCATATTCTTTCGTGATTGAAAACCTTAATTACCTTCTGACCTGTAACAGATTCTTCGATATATCCGTTGATTGCTCCCAAAGCAGCTTGCTGTCCAACATAGTATTTTGAAGATCGCTTTGCGATTTGTCCTGCAAGGAAGCCGAATATAGGAATAAATACGATTGTGATAAGAGTTAGCCAAATATTAGTAGCTATCATAATTGATAGCGTACCGATAATCGTTATGGCACCTGATATCAAACCCACAACAGTATTATGCAACATCATATCAATATTGTCAATATCGTTAGTAAAGCTACTCATTATTGTACCGTTACTATCGCTGTCGAATGCTCTGATAGGCAGTTTTTGCACCTTTTTGAACAGGTCGTTTCTAAGTGTTTCAATAGCATTCATTGAAACAGACAGCATTATACGTGCCTGCAGATAACTAGCAATTATACCTGACAAATATATACAAGCAACAACGGTGAGCACCAAAGATAAATACTCAAGCGGTTGATTAAAGACCACGCCAAAGAAAAGAAAACGGCTCTCTCCTGTTTCCAATGATTTTTCCAATGCATCAATAACAAGCTTGAGAATGTATGAACCCGTCAATGATGCAACAGTATGCATAAGCATACAAATAAGCACCAGTATCAAGCGGAATTTATACTTTGAAATATATGAAAGTAATCTTTTAATAGTAAGCTTTACGTCCTTGGGTTTTCCCTTAGCTCTCACACCGGGACCACCCCCTCGGCGAGGACCGTGGCCGCCGCCCATCATTTTACTCTTGGAGGATTTGCCGCCGTATTGCTTTTGAAGCTCTTCTAATTTTCTTGCAGCCATTACTTTTTATCCTCCTTCTTATCCATTTGTGAATAATAAATCTCCTGATAGGTGAGATTGTTCTCAAGCAAATAATCGTGTGTTCCCACACCTGTTATTTTTCCTTCATCAAGAACTATAATCTCATCTGCATCCTTAACAGAGTTGATTCTTTGCGCAATTATAATTTTGGTAGAGTCCTTGATGCTATTCTTAAATGCTTCTCTGATTTTTGCTTCAGTTGCCATATCCACAGCACTTGTGGAGTCATCAAGAATAAGAATCTTAGGCTTTTTAAGCAATGCTCTTGCTATGCAAAGTCTTTGCTTCTGACCGCCTGAAACGTTAGTACCGCCTTGTCCAAGATCCATATTGTACCCATCATTAAAGCTTGTGATGAAACCATCCGCTTGAGCGTAATCAGCAGCTTCTTTGATTTCTTCCATAGAAGCATCACTGCTGCCCCAACGGAGATTATCAATAATACTTCCCGAGAACAATATATTCTTCTGGAGCACCATTCCAACGCCTTCTCTGAGATTGTAAAGTGAATAATCCTTTACGTTTACTCCGTCAACCAGAACCTCACCCTCATCAACATCGTAAAGTCTGGCAATCATTGATACAAGTGTTGTCTTTCCACAACCCGTAGAGCCGATTATGCCAATTGTTTCCCCGGCATTTATCTTAAGATTGATATTGTCAAGAACCTTCTCTGCACTGTCTTTATAGTATCGGAATGAAACATTCTTGAACTCAATTTCACCTTTCACAACAGTATGCTCATTACCGTCAGGGGCATCTACTATATCGATTTCTTCGTTCATAACCTCAGCAATTCTTTTAGCTGATGCCATTGATCTTGAGAACATCATAAACAAGAAGGTTACCATCATAAGAGATGATAAAATCTGCGTGATATACGTTACAAATGAGGCAAAATCACCGGTACTCATTTGTAAATCTAACACCTGCTGACTTCCGAACCAATATACCGCAATTGACGTAGCATTCATTATGAAGGTCATTACAGGTGACATAAGGATCATGTTCTTCATAGCCGTTGTGGCTGTATTTTTTAGATCAGCATTGGCATTATTGAATTTCTTCTCTTCAAAATCCTCTCTTACGAATGACTTTACAACTCTGACATTTGTAAGATTCTCCTGAACAGTAGAGTTGAGCCCGTCAATCTTTTTTTGCATTTTCCCAAACAAAGGAAATCCTCTTATAATGATACAAGCAATTGAAATAAGAAGTAACGGAACCGAAACTGCGAGAATCACCGACAATGAAGGATTCAGATTGATAGCCATAATAAGTGCACCAATAAGCATGCCGGGCGAACGGAAAAACATTCTGAGCATCATATTCACAAAGTTTTGCAACTGTGTTACGTCATTGGTCAATCTGGTTACGAGTGATGCAGAGCTGAATTTATCAATATTTGAAAATGAAAAGCTCTGAATCTTCTTATAAATATCCGTTCTCAAATCCGTAGCAAAATTTACTGATGCTTTAGCACCGAAATAAGCACCACCGATGCCGCCAATCATCATAAGTATTGCTGTCAAAATCATTCCAACGGCAATCGCAATTATGAAAAATGCGTTATTTCCTATTCTATCGTGAAGCCAAATTACAATCTTCGGCATTTTCTCAATATCGCCCTTAACACCAAGGTCGATTATATATGCCAACAATCGTGGCATCAGAATTTCGCCCACTACCTCAATTATCATACAAAGGGGCCCTAAAATAAAATACGGAAAATAGGGCTTGATATATTTCCACCAATTAATTGTTTTGTTCTTTTTCATTAGTTCTCCTCATACAACAGCAATCTCCGCTTTTTTCCAGCAACTTTGATTGCATTCTTTCTAAATACTCATTGAATTTTTCTATATCCCCATCACTAAAATCTTCAAAGATACTCTCATCTGTTTCTTTGAACATTACGTGAGATTTATTTACAATTTCTTTGCCCTTTTCGGTTATGGTAATCTTGTTATAACGGTTATCACCGCCAATATTCGTTCTTGAAATAAAGCCCTCTGCTTCAAGTGTCTTTAAAGAACGTGCTACAGCAGCGGGACTGACACCAAATTTATCAGCAATCTCTTTTTGCGATTTTACCTCACCCACATAAGCTATATACATCAGAAGATGATGCTGACTGTGATGTATACCCATTTTTGAAATATTGCGTTCAAAAATCGTCCTATGTAATCTTCCGATCCGCATCATTTTTCGCATTGTGGATTTATAAACTTCAAATTTATCATTATCCATTTTATATAATTCCTCCAAATAATTAACATGTTAATTATTATACCACAAACTTAGGTTTTGTCAATAGTTTCAGCATTTTTTGGTATAAAAATTTTCAGGTGCCTGCAGCTGCATGCACCTGAACAAAAATCAAAGTATATTAATTCCCTTTTCTGCACAGAATTTGTGATCTTTTTCGCTCCAAAATGAGGATTGAACCTCTCCGATATGAGCCTTTCTCAAAAAGAACATACACATTCTTGACTGCCCTATTCCACCGCCAATAGTATATGGCAATTCACCATTAAGTAACGCCTTGTGGAAAGGCAATTCAGATCTATCCTCGCAGCCGCTGACAGCAAGCTGCTTTCTCATCGCTTCTTCATCCACCCTTATACCCATTGATGAAAGCTCAAGAGCAATATCCAATATCGGATAATATACCAAAATGTCACCGTTCAAGCTCCAATCATCATAGTCGGGGGCTCTTCCGTCGTGTTTTTCTCCGGATTTAAGAACGTCTCCGATATTCATAAGAAATACCGCTTTTTTCTCTTTACAAATCCTATATTCTCTTTCTTTGGGAGAAAGCTCAGGATACATATCTTCAAGCTCTTGTGATGTCACAAACTCTATTTCTTCGGGAAGGATCTTTCCAACGAAGGGGTATTCGCTTGCTATGTATATTTCGGTATGTCTTAATGCACGGTATATGGATTTTACCGTTTTTTTGAGTGTATGTTCGTTTCTCTCACTTTTATCGATGATTCGTTCCCAGTCCCATTGGTCAACAAACATCGAATGGATGTTATCAAGCTCTTCATCACGGCGTATAGCATTCATATCCGTATATAAGCCCTCGTGAAGATTGAATTTATATGTCTTCAGAGCCATTCTCTTCCATTTAGCAAGGGAATGAAC
>JAZNWX010000119.1:0-2125 GCA_045593575.1 Eubacteriales bacterium
TGATGTAGGCAGATATGCATTTAGCGGCTGCACGTCACTTACTATTTACAGCGAGGCATATTTTCAGCCAAGCGGCTGGAATGTCTATTGGAATCCAAACTTTCGTCCTGTTATCTGGAAGGACATAGAATAAAACTAAAAGAGAGCTTCAATTGAAGCTCTCTTTTTCTATTCACTAAGACGTTTTTCAAGAGCATTAAGCTCGCCCAAAAGCTCTTTTGGCACTCTGTCACCAACCTGTTTATAGAATTGCTTGATATTTTCTACGTCCTCAAGCCAGGATGCTTTGTCAACCTTAAGCAGCTCACGTACGGTATCGAGAGTTACGTCCTCAAGCCCGTCAATGCAAATATCTTCGGGGTGGGGAAGATAGCCAATCGGACTTTCAACAGCATCAAGGGTATCCTCACAACGAGAGAGAATCCACATCAAAACTCGCATATTGTCACCGAATCCGGGCCAGATGAAATTGCCTTCATCATCTGTTCTGAACCAGTTAACGTGGAATATTTTCGGAGGATTGGGGATGATTTTGCCCATATTCAACCAATGATTGAAGTAGTCGCCCATATCATAGCCGACAAAGGGACGCATCGCCATCGGATCACGACGTACAATACCAACCTCGCCCGATGCTGCCGCCGTAGTTTCGCTCGCCATTATCGAGCCGACGAAGGCACCGTTCTGCCAGGATGTGGATTGGTAAACAAGGGGTGCGGTTTTTGCTCTTCTGCCACCGAAAATAATGGCGGAGACGGGCACTCCCGCAGGATTATTGAACTCATTTGAAAGGCAGGGGCAATTCGTTGCTTTTGCCGTAAAACGTGAGTTAGGATGAGCACCGCAGGTGGACTTGTCATGTTTATTATATTTGCGATAGTCCCAATGACGTCCCATCCAGTCAATTGCTTCTTCGGGTGGATTTTTGTCAAGTCCCTCCCACCAAACTGTGTTATCTTTTGTGTTGTGGACAACGTTTGTAAAAATTGTATCCTTTAAGGTAGTGTGAAGTGCATTGGGGTTTGTTTTCTCGTTAGTTCCGGGAGCAACACCGAAAAATCCGTTTTCGGGATTGACTGCCCAAAGACGACCGTCCTCGCCCACACGCAACCACGCAATATCGTCACCGACGCAATATACCTTATATCCTTTTTCGGCATAGTATTTTGGCGGAATGAGCATGGCGAGATTAGTTTTACCGCAGGCGGAGGGGAACGCGGCACAAACGTACTTGGTTTCACCCTTGGGATTTTCAATGCCGAGAATAAGCATATGCTCCGCCATCCAATTCTCTTGTCTGCCAAGGTAAGAGGCAATTCTGAGTGCAAAGCATTTTTTGCCAAGCAGCACGTTACCGCCGTAACCGGAGTTTACACTCCAGATCGTATTTTCCTCAGGGAAATGCACGATATATCTGTTTTCTTCATCAAGCTGAGCACGTGCGTGCAAGCCCTTTATGTAGTCGGGACTGTTGCCGATTGCATCAAGAACTTCAAAGCCGACACGGGTCATTATCAGCATATTAAGTACAACGTAAATTGAGTCAGTAAGCTCAATTCCGTATTTAGCAAAGGGTGAGCCTACAATACCCATTGAATAGGGAATAACGTACATTGTTTGCCCCTTCATAGAGCCACGGTATAGTTTTGTCAGCTTTGCTTTGCACTCATCGGGGTGCATCCAATTGTTGATATTACCGGCATCCTCTTTGTTTGTTGTGCAGATGAACGTGCGACCTTCAACGCGGGCAACATCATTTATGGCGGTGCGATGAAGATAGCAACCGGGGAGCTTATCCTGATTGAGCTTAATCATCTCTCCGGTTGAACACGCTTTGGCACGGAGCATTTCTGTTTGCTTGTCACTTCCGTCAATCCAGACGATGTTGTCGGGAGAGCACATTGTAGCCATTTCACTTATCCAAGAGAGTATATATTTATTTTTGGTAGGTGAATTTTTAAGCATAAATTACCTCCTTTATTTACAATATGGTGTAATTATTACGATTATAGCACATTTTTTTGTTACGTTCAATAGAAAAAAAGAATTTTTATATATGGATGAGTAAATTTTGATTTGTCGAGGTGTTGTTCGCACAAACCAAGCGATTGTTTTGCCCCGCTTT
>JAZNWX010000120.1:0-3137 GCA_045593575.1 Eubacteriales bacterium
GGCTTTGACAGAAGTATGATAGGTGCTTATGGCCACGATGACAGAGTTTGTGCATATCCCGCACTCAAGGCGATTATCGACTGTGCAGACAGCCGCCATACTCTTATGTGTATTCTTGCCGACAAGGAAGAAACGGGCTCCGACGGTAATACAGGTATGCAGTGCGACTTTATGATGGATCTTATCGAGGAGATCGCTCTCTCCCGCGGTGCTAATCCGAGAGTTGTTCGTGCAAATTCAAAGTGCCTCTCCGCAGACGTTTCGGCTGCATACGATCCCAACTTCGCAGAAGTGTTTGAAAAGAGAAATTCCGCCCTTCTTTCCTGCGGCGTGGTTCTCACAAAATATACCGGATCTCGCGGTAAGGGCGGCACAAATGACGCTCACGCAGAGTTCATCGGCTTTGTTCGTCAGGCGATGGCAGAATACGGTGTTATCTGGCAGGCGGGCGAGCTTGGTCGCGTTGACGTTGGCGGCGGCGGAACCGTTGCAAAGTACATCTCAATGCACAACATCGACGTTGTTGACCACGGTGTTCCCGTAATCGCTATGCACGCTGCCTTTGAGGTTATTTCAAAGGTTGTCCTCTATGAAGCGTACAGAGCATTCTGTGCTTTCTGCAAATTTTAGTTGACAAGTGAGAAGCACTTAAAACTAAAATTCAAAGAAAGGACTAAACGTATAAATGCTTAATAAACTTAATTTTGCCGAACAGAGATATATTCAGATCGAGGGCGAGATGAACGACCCCGAGATCGCGGCAAATCCCACGGAATTTACAAAAAGAATCAAAGAATATAATTCCCTTACCCCCGTTATTACAAAATTCAGAGAATATAAAAAGAATGAGCAGGAGCTTTCTGACGCGTTCGAGATGCTTGATGACGTCGATGCGGAAATGAAGGAAATGATTCAGGAGGAAATCGCCATCTGCAAGGAAAAGAGCGTTTCCCTCTATGAAGAGCTTAAAATTCTCCTTCTCCCCAAGGATCCCAACGATTCAAAGAACGTAATCATTGAAATCCGTGCGGGTGCGGGCGGTGAGGAGGCAGCCCTCTTTGCAGGCGTTCTCTACAGAATGTACACGATGTATGCCGACAAAACACGATTCAAAACAAGTGTTGTTTCATCAAACGAAACCGAGCTTGGCGGCTATAAGGAGATCTGCTTTATGGTCGAGGGCGAGGGTGCCTATTCCCGATTCAAATTCGAAAGCGGTGTTCACCGCGTGCAAAGAGTACCCGAAACTGAGTCGCAGGGCAGAATTCAGACCTCTACCGTTACGGTTGCGGTTCTTCCCGAGGCAGAGGACGTGGACGTTGAAATTAACCCCGCCGACCTCGTTATAGAAACCTGTAAATCGAGTGGTGCGGGCGGTCAGCACATCAATAAGACAGAATCCGCCATCCGAATCTATCACAAGCCCTCCGGCATTGTGGTCTGGTGCCAGGAGGAAAGAAGCCAGCTCAAAAACAAGGATAAGGCGATGAAAATGCTTCGCACAAAGCTCCTCGATATAAAACAGCAGGAGCAGGACGAAAAAATCTCATCCGACCGTAAGCTCCAGGTAGGAACGGGTGCAAGAAGCGAAAAGATAAGAACATATAACTACCCACAAAGCCGAATAACCGACCACAGAATCGGATATACCACCCACTCACTTGAGAATTTCGTAAACGGTGATATTGACGATATGATCGACGCACTTATCACGGCTGACACGGCTGAAAAGCTGAAAAATTCGACACAAAGCTGAATTATTATGGAAACAAAGATCGTAAGAATTAATGACAAAACTGAATATTGTGACGATTTAAGAACGGCAGCTTCCATCATTCTTTCGGGCGGTCTTGTTGTATTCCCCACAGAAACGGTTTACGGTCTTGGCGGAAACGGACTTTTGTCCGATGCGGCAAATAAGATTTACTCCGCCAAGGGCAGACCGAGTGATAACCCTCTTATCATCCACGTCGCAGAGCCGCGTGATGCCGAAAAATATGCGTTTGTAAGTGATATTTACTATCGTCTTGCTGATGCGTTTATGCCCGGGCCTCTGACCGTGATTATGCCGAAAAGGGAGTGTATTCCGCAGTCCGTCACGGGTGGACTTGACACCGTGGCAGTTCGCTGCCCCTCCCACCCGATAGCTCACGAGCTGATAAAAGCGTGCGGAGTTCCGATTGCAGCACCGAGTGCCAATATTTCGGGACGTCCCTCCCCCACAAGTGCAAAATACGTGCTTGAGGATATGAACGGAAGAGTCGATATGATAATCGACGGCGGTGAGTGTGAGATCGGTCTTGAATCCACCATCGTAAAGATTGACGGTAATTCCCTGACGCTTTTACGACCGGGTGCCATCACCTACGATGCTCTTTGCTGCGTGTGTGATGACGTTAAGATCGCACCTGCAGTGCTTCATCAGCTCGCAGAAAACGAAAAGCCACTCTCCCCGGGTATGAAATACCGTCACTATGCCCCGAATGCAGATTTCGTTCTGCTCGAGGGAAATGGGGCTGACGTGCTTTCGTTTATGAAAAAGGAGCAGAAGGATAATTGTGCAGTCCTTTGCTATGACGAGGAGCTTTCGTCACTTGATCCCGCCCTCTCGATCGCGATCGGCAAAAAAAACGATTTGAATACACAGGCAAAGAAGCTCTTTACCGCACTCAGAGAGGCGGATAAGCTCGGTGCCTCGAAAATATATGCACACCTGCCCGACACAACGGGACTTGGACTTGCACTTTATAACAGAATGATTCGCGCTGCTGCGCACACTGTAAAGAAGGTTTAATAATTCCAGAAAAGGACACTTCAAAATGGCTAAAAGAACCACTAAAAAAGTTGTTGAAAAGAAAGAAATAATCCACAAGCCGCCAATATCACAGCCCATAACAGAAACTATAGAAAAGAATTATATGCCCTACGTAATGAGCGTCATAATCTCCCGTGCAATACCCGAGATAGACGGTCTGAAGCCTTCTCACAGAAAGCTTCTTTACACGATGTATACGATGGGGCTGCTTAACGGAAACAGAACTAAAAGTGCAAATATCGTCGGTCAGACGATGAAGCTCAACCCTCACGGTGATGCGGCTATATATGAGACACTCGTGCGTCTGACAAGAGATAACGCT
>JAZNWX010000121.1:0-4294 GCA_045593575.1 Eubacteriales bacterium
TGATGCGGTGATAAAACGACTGCTTACGGATGAGGAATACACAATAGTTACTTATAAAATATATTTCGATTTTAAATTTTCCGATATTGCTTATATGCTCGATTCTAATTTACCGATTGTTACGGGGAAATATTATAGGGCAATTCGCAAGTTGAAAAAGAATTTGAAAGAGGAGGATTTTTATGACTGATTTTGAAAAAAATCTGAAACGCTATCACAATAAAAAAGTAAAGTATAATAAAAATTCCGAGGCATTGATCAATAGTCTTCGCAAAATTGAAGCGGAAAAGTATGATTTTGCAGAAGACAGAGCCGACATCGGTTATCATATGCTTGACAAAAAATACAGTTATCCGCGAAAACCACGCAAGAAAGCACACGTATTGTGGAGAATTATTGCAGGATTAATAGCTTTGACTATAGTGATTTTATTGAGTATGTGGGCAAGGTACAGATTTGGTTGGATAATTAATCAAGTTTGGATTTAGTGATGTGAGCTTTTTATATTAAAGCAATAACTACTCCTAAAAATCCAAACAAAAGGGACAGAGTGATAAGAAGCAGTGCTGAACATTCCTTTGTGAAGCCATTTTTCATCAAAAGATGATGAAAATGCTGTTTGTCTGCCTTGAACGGATTTTTGTGCTTTGTCAGCCGACGGATTATGCTGAGATTTGTGTCATAAATCGGTATTCTGAATACAAGAAAAACTGATAGAACGCAAAGAATATTATCGCTTTCCATAATCAATCGTGATGACAGTACAGAAAGAAAAAAACCAAGAAAAAGTGCACCGCAATCACCCATAAAAATTTTAGCACGGGGATAATTCCTCGGCAAAAATCCGAGTATAGCACCAAGCAATAAAAGTGAGCAGGTCACCATTTGCATATTTCCAAGTATAAGCGAAATAACTGCTATGCATAGCGACTCGCTCGCACAAATTCCGCCTGCAAGACCGTCAAGTCCGTCAATCAGATTTGTAGCATTGGTGATGAAGATTATCCATATAGCACTCAGAATACCCTGAACAATTGATAATTCATACCCAAGCAGCTCCGAAACAAAGTGATATACTGCAAGAGCCAAAACTTGTCCCGATAGCTTCACAAAGGGTGAAATTTCCATAGCATCATCCAAAAATCCGACAAGAAAAATCACCGTTGAGCCAAGAATAAGTGGAATTTTCAAATCAATATTGATCGGTGCCATAATCAGTACAAGTGAAGCTGCAACAAAAAGAGCAAAACCGCCACCGCGAGAGGTCGGTGTTGAATGTATCTTCCTGGAATTTGGTATATCAATTGCTCCAAACACCCGTGAAATCGCAAGTGAAGGACGGTACATCATATATGACACAAGCAAGCTCAAATAAATAACAAAAAAATAAATCAAAACAAATACCCCTTTGAATATGTATCAAAGGGGTTGTTTTTATGTAGATATTAATTTAGATCTGTACAAATCCGAGCTTTCTCTTAACCTTTGAAAGCGTCTTTCTTGCGTAATAGGATGCCTCGTCAGCACCTTTTTTCATCTGTGCCTCGAGGAATGCCTTATCGGAGATAAGCTCATTATATCTTTGCTGAATGGGAGCGAGCTTGTCAGCACACGCCTCGCCAACTGCAAGCTTGAATTCACCGTATCCGCGGCCGTCGAACTCACGTTCAATTTCTTCGAGCGTCTTACCCGTAAAGCAAGAATAGATGGTCATAAGGTTGTTTATACCGTCCTTGCCTTCTGCAAAACGGATAACTGTGTCGCTGTCGGTAACGGCACGCTTGAACTTTCTAATTATTGTATCCTTGTCATCAAGAATATATACCACAGCATTTGCATTTTCGTCTGATTTGCTCATTTTCTTTGTGGGATCTGCAAGAGAATTTATCTTTGCACCTGATTTTGAGAGCATTGGCTGAGGAATCGTGAACGTGTCGGGATAGAGCTGATTAAATCTTGTTGCAATATCGCGAGCAAGTTCGAGATGCTGCTTCTGGTCTATACCAACGGGAACTACGTCAGTCTGATAAAGCAAAATATCTGCAGCCATAAGTGCGGGATATGTGAAAAGTCCTGCATTAATATTATCTGCGTGGCGGGCACTCTTGTCCTTGAACTGCGTCATACGGGAAAGCTCGCCGAACATTGTAAAGCAGTTCAAAATCCAAGCAAGATCCGTGTGATAGGGCACGTGGCTCTGTACGTAGAGAGTGTTCTTTTCAGGATCAAGACCGCAAGCCATATAAAGAGCAAGAGTTTCATAGGTTCTTCTGCGAAGCTCGGCAGGTACCTGACGAACGGTTATTGCGTGGTTATCAACAACGCAGTAAAAGCATTTATATTCTTCGGAGTAGCGAGAGAAATTCTGAATTGCACCAAGATAGTTGCCAATTGTCAGATTTCCTGAAGGTTGTACTCCCGAAAAGCAAATTTTTACGTTATTTATCATATTATTCCTCCAAAAGGGCTAATTTAAACAATTTTAATAATTGTATCATAAAATACAACTTTTTTCAAGTACTATATTGAATAATTTATTTAATTATGTTATAATAAATTAATATTTTGCGGAGGTTAGATTATGATTAAGATAGAACGCGGCAGTGTTATGAATTTGGAAAATGCTATAAGAGGAGCAAGAAACCCGCTTAACAGCTGGGGCAGAAGTGACAGCTTTTACGATGAAAACGGTAATTACGTGCTTGGTCCAAATGACATTGACCTCGCGGTTCGTCTTGCCAAAGCAGGTAATGACCACAGAAAGTTTCTTCGCCAAATCTTTGTAAGTGTAGACATTACCGCACCTCTTTATTGGTGGAAGGAATTCGATACATATAAGGTCGGCACGGTTGCGAACTCCTGTTCAACAATGCATAAGATCCATCACAAGCAATTTGAACGTGCAGATTTTTCTTGTGAAATGATGGACGAGGGTGGACTTTTGGTGCTTGACTCCGTTATTGCCTATATGGAAGGCGAAAGAGTGAAATTCTGTGAGGATAAGAAAAATAAGCAGGCGTGGATCAATATGATACAAATGCTTCCGACGTCATATAATCAAATGAGAACCGTAACTCTCAATTATGAAAATCTTATTAATATGTACTATGCACGCAGAACGCATAAGCTTCACGAGTGGCACGATCTTTGCGATTGGATCATGAGTTTACCCTATGCAAAGCAGCTTATCGCGGTTAAGGGCGAGGACACACAGGAGCATTAATTATGTTTGAACTCATAAACGAAAACGGTGTTTTTCTTTTGAAAAGCACCGTTTTAAAATCAAAGCACTGCTTTTCAACACGAATCGGAGGGGTTAGCCAATTAGAACATACTGCAGGAATGAATCTCGCATTTGGACGGGGAGAGGATGACTCGATAGTGCTTGAAAATCTCAAAATTTTAGCCAATACACTCGGCTTTGATGAAAAAATGATGATAAGCGTACCTCAAATTCACTCAAGCATTGTAAAAACGGTGGATTATACTGATGCAGGCTTCGGATACCACGTAAAGCACGAGTATTCGTGTGACGGATATGTCACAACACAAACGGGATTGCCAATCGGCGTGAAAACAGCCGACTGCGTACCTATTTTGCTTGAAGCGAGGAATGATGAAGGAGAAGTGATTGCTGTTTCGGCTCTTCACGCAGGATGGAGAGGAACGGCCGACAGAATTGTGGAGACAGGAGTGAAAAAGCTTATGGCAACGGTTGGGAAAATTGAAAACATCTACGTTGCAATTGGCCCCGGCATTGATGAATGTTGCTATGAAGTGGGAACGGATTTTGCTGAACAAATAGAATTAAAACTTGGACAAAACTACAAAAATAAATTTGTTGTTGAAAAAGAAAACGGTAGATTATTTGCAAATCTTAAAGGTATGAATTATGAAATTTTGACGTTTTTAGGTGTGCCGAAGGAGAATATTGATATAGCTCCGTATTGCACCTGCTGTGCTCCTGAATTGTTTTATTCACACAGAAGACAGAAGGGAATAAGAGGTGCTCACCTGAGCCTAATTGTCAAATAAATACAGAAAACTGCAAGTGAAAACTTGCAGTTTTCTACTATATTAAAATCTAATAATCAACAAAGCTCGACAAAATAATATCAAAATACTATAATATTATTTTTGCGAATAAAAAAATAATAATAAAATTGAAAAAAGGTCTTGATTTTTGTTTTTTCTTGTGATATAATATCAAAGTCAAGTGAATATGCTGCTATGGCTCAGTCGGTAGAGCACGTCATTGGTAATGACGAGGTCATCAGTTCGATTCTGATTAGCA
>JAZNWX010000122.1:0-9531 GCA_045593575.1 Eubacteriales bacterium
CTCGGTGTTGAGCTTGCCCCAAAAGCCGTATGCTTCCATTACCGCACGGTCGTTTGCTTGGTGTGCTTGCAGAAGTTTCGGGAACAAGTACATTTTCTCTCCATACATATCTGCAAAGCTGCACTCAGGGTACAATGCTCGCGCATCAAGGATAGCCTGAGCCGTTTTCTCAATTTTTGCTTTCTGCTCTGCGGTAGGCGTTGGCCATGGGAAGTTATTGTAAACAATATCCTTAGAATAGCGATAATCGCTCTTTAAGCGACCACATACAGCCCTTACCCAAGCCATATGGACATTTGAAGTCAGTATTCCAAAGTTATATATAGAAGCATTGGGAATAATATGCGCTGAATCCGATGTTATTACATGCGGTTCAACAAATCCTATGGGAATATATTTTCTTCTTTCAGAGGATACTCTTGGAATTAATAAATAGTGTGTTGTTGGCATATTCTCCACATGAAAACGAGTTGGAGTATCGGCAAGTTTGACCGTTCCTGAACTTTTACTTGCTAATCTAAAATTCCTAACAGCTTCTACACGTTTTAAGCATTCTGGCATTTTCAAAAGTTCGTACGGAGAGCAATCTCCCAACCACAAACAATATCTGTAATATCTGTTGATAAATTCGTGAGAACCAAGCCAAGGTCTAAAACATTTTGCAGACTGAGGCTCTTTTTTAACGAACTCATTCTTTTCTTCCTCGGTAAAAAGATAAAAACCTCCATCAATAGGCTTGTTACCTATTCCGACTCTAGGAATATTGCAGAGTGGATTTGTTCTGCTATCAATAAAAACATTGTCAGCATCTACTAAGTATGCGTTAATATTGTCAACTATCAAAGGTCTTTCGGCAGAATAAATCACCTTATCTTTAGCATTGAAAGCGGTGCTAAAGCCAATAATGACACAATGAACGTGAGCTTTAATACTTGCTTCACTATCCCAAATAAAAGTACGATGAGCAAAATCAATATGTACTCCATTATCAAAAAGAGGTTTCCAAAGAATGGCTACACTTTCCCCTTGAGAAACAGAGTTTGTAGATACCAGCGCAGCACGAATAAATGTGCCGTGCATAAGATCAGCGGTTTTTTTGTACCAACAGGAAACATAGTCAAGATTGCCTGCATTCTTCCACTTTGTGCCAAATACATCGAACAAATCTTTCTTTTGTTCCTCACTCATTAAACGAGCGCCAACAAACGGCGGATTTCCCATAATGTAATTGAGCTTATCCTTGGGAACTACTGTTTCCCAATCAATGCGGAGCGCGTTGCCTTCAACAATATTGGCATAAGATTTCAATGGGAAGAAATCAAGTTGACGATTCAAAATCTCCTCTGTAGCTTTCAACATTTGTGATTCAGCAATCCAAAGAGCCGTCTTTGCTACAGTTACGGCAAAATCATTAATTTCTATACCATAGAATTGTCCTATTGACACTTTAATAGCATTATCAAACAAGTCCCAAGCAATCTGATCACCCATAATAAGCTTCAAAGCTTTGTTCTCTAAACGTCGCAAAGCAATGTATGTTTCGGTCAAGAAATTACCAGAGCCACACGCAGGGTCAAAGAATGTAAGATTAGCAAGCTTATCACGGAACTTTTCAGCACGTTCTTTCTGCGTTTTGGAAACTTTAATAGCTTTGATTTCCTCAAATTCTTCACGGAGTTCATCAAGAAATAGAGGGTCAATAACCTTATGTATATTTTCGATGGACGTATAGTGCATACCACCACTACGTCTTGTTTCGGGATTCAATGTAGATTCAAACACCGCACCGAAAATTGTAGGGCTTATCTGCGACCAGTCAAAGTCTTCGCTCGCCTTATGCAAGAGAATATCCATAATTTCTTGTGTGAAATTAGGAATCTCTATATTTTCATCAGCGAAAAGACCACCATTTACATATGGGAATGATGCTAATTCATCTTCCAAATAAGGGTCGCGTTCTTCCACTTTAGTATCAAGTACGCGGAATAGCTCAATAAGAGCACGACGTACATCTTTAGGGGCCAAGCCCTGAAGGTAATTATGGAATTTCAAATGTTCCCCAAGAAGCCCGGAATCCTCTGCATAAAGGCAGAATACCAATCGCACGCAAAGAATATTCAAGCTATGAAGTGAATTTTTGTCTTCAGGGTTCTTATATTGCTTTAATATTGCATCATAAAGCTTACCAACAAGCTCGCCAGCTTGGATAGATATTTGCTCCTCACGATGCAAAAGCTCATTTTTTTCTTTTACAAGGAATTCTAAACGATAATATTCCTTCGGGAGCTGATTTAAGAGAATGCTCTCCGGCTCTCCCTTGGGATTCTCCATATCATATATAAGAAATTCCTTGAAATTACAAGTTATTACCCAACGAGGATGTTCAGATACAGGAAGGTCTACAATATAGCGCTTTGCTTGTTGGAACGGATTAAGAACACTTCCGTCTGATTGGAGTATTCCTTTTCTCAAGTCCTTGTGAGCGCCCTTTTGCTCAATCATAACTCGTGTAGAAGGTATGACAACATCGATAAAACCGTTAGCTTTATCGATCTTTGCTTGTTGTTCAAATCTTACATAATGTTCCGGATGTTCTACACCCAAGACATCGCGAAGGAGTGAAAGCCAGAAAGATTGGCTTTCGCCTTTTTCATATCCTTTGTCCTTCCAATATTCAGCAAATTCCTTCGCCGCTTTTCTTCTTTGTACTTCGTTCATATTGCGTTCCTTTTATTAACTAACTTTTGATAGTGTTTATTACTGTTAAATCTAATAATCCAATTATAATTATAACACCCTTCGACAAAAAAATCAAGCGCATTTTGTAATTATCTTTACTTGTAGTAATACACCAGCATCTTATTTATTACTATGAAAACCCTTATTTTCCCCATATTCGCGTTTTTGCGTGTCAACCCTTATGGCACAAGGGTTAACAACGTGCACGCAGACGTATTTTTGACGTATTCAAGATAAAATGGAATGTCATAGTTGCACATCGGGTCCACCAAAAATAAAAGAGGTACACGCAAGTGTGCCTCTTTTGTTTTTGTATGTGCATTAAATGAGGGGAATCGAAAGCAGTGAGAGAAATAAAAACTGCACCCCGTGTGTAAGGGGTGCAGTAGATTATTTTTTGAAATTACATTCCAAAGAGTTTTCCGATAGCTCTGAAAATTGAGGTGAAGAAGTTTACGATTCCGTTAATCAATCTTGTGAAGAAGTTTTCACGCTTGGGTGACGATTCTTCATTGTTTCCATTCCCATTCTCGTTCTCGTTTTCATTTTCATTGTTATTGTTTTCGTCATCACCGTTTTCGGGAGTATTGTCAACGTTGCTATCATCAATTTCTCCACAGCTTGAGCAAGTCATTCTGCCCGTGTCGTCTGTTACCCAGGAGTGTCCCTCGGCATCCACAGTTTCTGTATAAGAATCGCCGCAAGAACAGCTATAGGTAATTACTCCCTGCTCTGTGCAGGTTGGCTTCTGTGTTACCTCGGGAGTATAGCTATGCTCGTGTACTTCCTCAGAAGCTTCGGGTGTATATACGATGTAGTACAAGAAGCTCTCGCTCTTATTCTTTGTAATCTTATAAGTTGTATTTGCAGTTACTTCGATTACAACGATACCGTCGCTTGGAATTTCGGTGGAATTTTCACCGTTTATATAGATAGTATATCCGCTGCAGGAGGGATTGAACACAAGTGTTACCTTTCCGTCCGAGGGAGCTGTAAACGTTACGTAAGCCGAGCTTGAAACCTTAAGGCACTGAGTGAGTGTCAATCCGTTATAGGATACGTCACCCTTGCTGTCGGAGAGACTACCGTTTATTGTATAGAACGAAGAATTCTTATCACTCTCGGTGAAGTTGTGAACGTAGCCCTTAGCTGCAAGATCCTCTGCTCCGCAAGAGCAAACTCCGTTGACATAGCTATGTCCTTTTGCTTCTGCGATAATTTCGTGACAAACCACGCACACCTGAGCTGTTGTACAGGTTGCCTCAGCACCGGGAGTATGTCCTGTAGCTTCGGTATTCTTGCCCGTATATGCATATCCGCAAGCGGTACAAGTATATGTGGTATATCCGCCCTTATCACAAGTGGGATTGGTTACTGCAGACACGGTGTTCATATGTGTACAAACACTTGTGTCAATCTTGCCGCAAACGGTACAGCTACCGTTTGAATATGAGTGATCTGTTGTGGGATTGATTTCTGTTCCGCAGGTTGTACAGCTTTGAGGTGCTATACAGGTTGCTGCTGCACCCGGGGTATGTCCCTTTGCAGGAACCTCACTGCCCGTATACGAATAACCGCAGGTCGTACAGGTGTACATTGTATAGCCTCCGTTTGTACAGGAGGGCTGTGTCACCTTCGAAGTGAAGGTATGATTATCACATACAACCGCTTTATCAATTTTAAGTGCGGAAATCTTTGCTTCCTTATACTTTGAGCTTCCCACGTCATAAGCTGATGACTGAATGAAGTAATAGCCTGCGGGAAGATCATTAGCTGTTCCGCTTCCGACAATAATTGCTTCACCCGCCGCGTTGCAAAGTGTGGGAGAGTATGTACCGCTGATTTCGGTCATAGAAACGTTGACCGTGCAGTCAACATAGAAAACTATATCAGCACCTGTGGGATTACCGCCAACCGTTATGCAATCAGAGGCGGTCTTCTTAACATTGAACACAACGTTTTCAAATGTACCTGAAGTTGAAGTCACAAAGCTGTTATTGAGTGCCTTGTCAAAAGGAAGAACAACAGCTGATGTGGGCTTTCTGTTTGCGGGAATAACCGAAACGTCAGCATCATCGGGAGAAATTATGCTTTTTGGCTGGGGGCCTGCATAAGCCATAACAACCGATTTCATTTCAGAAATGCTTTCTTGAATGATATAATCACCGGATGGGATATAGCTAAGAGAAGCATTTGTATCAAAGTTTGCATATTTATTGCTTGTTGAAACCTGAGTTGCTCTGTCTTGTACAACGGTCGCATCGTTATCACCAACACAGCTTGCAAAGGAGTCATTATAGCTCTTTACTGCTCCGGACTTAACCTGAACGGGATTCTTACTGTTGAGGAACATATTGTATTCGGAGAAAATGTAGGCATTTGCTCTTGGATTCATACAATATGAAGTCTGTCCCTCAAAAATATTATTGTACATGTGGATGTTTGCCTGACGGGCAAGAGGTCCACGAGATTCGCAATTCTTCCAATAGTTGTGATGATACGTGAGGTGGTACTGAAGCGATGAGTCAGAAGAACCAACAAGATTGGTCTTGTGATAACCCTCATAATCGCAATATGAGTTTGTGAAATACTGACCTCTCTTGAAGTCGCACGCACCGTCACCGCCATCCTTGTCGGATTCGGCAGGACTTGTGATTGTGGGAGCATAGAATGAACAGTTATGTACCCAGCAACGTTCAACGGGTGCTGTAAGTGTTGAGCCCTCTTGCTGACCTTCCATACCTACGCAGTCCTCGGGAACGTTCTTAAAGGCAATATTTCTCACCTCAAAGCTACGTCCGTAGCCCTTGGCATAGTCCGCTGTCTGACAGATGAAGTGGAGTCCCCAACCGTCGATGCAGGCATCGTTACCGATACCCTCGATGGTAATATCCTTACCGCCCGACATACGAGCCATAAAACCGTTATCGCCAACACTTCCGCCAAAGTCAACTCCGTCATACTGCGTAAGACCGTCAATTTCAGAGGTCGCACTTGAAAGATTGGAGCTTGTAGCACCCTTAACGTTACCTATAATACGGATAACAAGGGGTGTACCGTCTGCGGCGAGCTTGCGAAGAATGTCGCTGTTGGTGTTTGCCTTGCCGCCCTTGGCATTTTTGCCGCCACCAACATCCATACCCGTTGAGCCCAAAATGTTACCGATACCTGTAACGGTTGTTCCGTCTTTTGAGGTTACCGAAACGGTATTCTTGTTTTCATTTGTTACGTAAATAACGATGGCATTGTCCTTAAGTGTTCCGTCGTCATTATATGCACCAACACCTTCGGTGTTATTGAAGTGAGCATATCCTGAACGGTCATAGGGCATAACTGCCAATGTGTCGGTAGTGAGTGCCTTGTCAGTCTGCTCTACTCCGGCGGAGGTGGGAACAATTTTTATCTGATAATTCCCTGCTTTGAGTCCGACAGCATCAACACGGAAACCTCCGTCAACGTTGCGGATAAGCTCATTATCAAGCTTTGTCCAGCTTGACGTGCCTGCAGGTGCCACGTAAGCATTGTAGCCATTCGCACCCGACACAGCAGACCATTCTGCATAAGCGGATTCGAACCATCCGTGAGCATCGGTGATTTCGTTACCTGCTGCCGCTGCTCCAATGCTGAAAGAAGCCAACATAGGAATAAGGAGCGAGGCTATAAGCACTGCACCGAGAAGGCGTTTAATGGTTGTTTTCATATTAATTCCTCTTTTCTTGTTTATTAAATCCAAAGTCCATCCCATTATGACAATATTATTTTATCACGCATTCCACAAATTGTCAACAATAATATATAAAAGTATATATTAATAACACTTCCCTCTCAATAAATATGTGACGCACAAAAAATATCCCCCGCACAATCGTGCGGGGGATATGAGGTTAGTTTGAATATTTATTTAGAATCAGTCAGCTTTTCTGGACCAAGAGCCATAAGATTTATTATCATTACCATATGGAGTTGTAACAGTCCAAAGATTATTTCCATTTGAGGGAATGGTTTCATCTCCACTCTGATTCCAACAGTTATTCCAGTTATTTGCTGATTGAGAATTGTTCATTCTACCAAAAATGATATTACTATAAGAAACAGGAACAAAGCAAGAATATGTACCATCAGATTCTTTTGTCATACCAATCCATTTGTTTCCATTTCCATTCCAAACATATACTGCAAATCTAGCACCGCTTTCCCAACCTGTAGGTTTAAGATAAATCTTTCTTTCAGTCATAGTAAATGTGAAAGAATTATCAGCCACGGTATATGTAAGTGTGTATTTGCCTGGTGCAAGTTCAACATTGTCTGTTGTATCTTTACCATTGATCCAACCGCCATAGCCTTCACTTACAACTAAACTGTTAAACATCTTAATCTGTGTTGTAACATCAAATGTTATAGAAATTGTCCACGTTTTACCGTCAGCAGAAGGAATCAAGTTGTACTGACTATCAATATTTTCTGTTGCCCAGTTGTTCATGTCACCGATAACATAAATGTTGTGAGTTTCGAAATCAGGTTCATACTTGTTAGAAGCTATAGCATACGCATTATTAGAAAATACAAACCAATAAACATTACCTTCAATTATATTTTCAGCTGAAACTTCATCAGTGCTATGAGTTTTTAATGCAGTTCCATCATAACCTTCAACTTTAAAACCAGCTACATAAGCAGGCATTTCGAATGTATATACATCATAGCCGCCTACTTTTTCAGATACCATATTATTTACTGATATACCATCTACAACAGTTGTCCATCTGTCCTCACCATTTTCAAACCAATAATGAAGTTTAAGATTTGTCCAATTCCAGTTGTTCTGGAAATAGATAGTTTTAGTATTTTTCTCAAATATAGTTACACCATCGTGATCAGCTTTTCCGTAAACACCCTGTCCACCACCATAAAGCTGGTCGAACTTGATAAGAACGTGATGTCCTTCACCTTCTGCGTGTGTATGGTTATCATCAGTTACTTTATTGCCTGCAAAATCCGTAGGATTGCCATATCTGGGGTTGGAGTACGCTCCATTATTCAAACCAACTTGAACTCTTACCCAAGGATATCTGTAACCGGGATTATTGGAATGTGCAAACTGACAGTATGTGTAATTTACCCAGTCGCCATAGTAAACTTTAACATTTTCACATGTCAAGAAAGGTGCATCTGCATTCAAGGCACTCTTAGGACTATTCTGCTCTGTGTGACCGATAAGCATTCCGCAACGACGGTATGCATACCACTGATAAGCAGATGTAACGTCACTATATACGTCGAGCTTTACAGCTGATGTAACGTTTTCCATTTTAACTGTTGCATCGCCCCACTTACCACCGATAACACCACCGGATATGTTGTCAAAGTCGCCCCAAAGTGAACCCACTGTTACAGAAGAGTCAACTGTGATATTCTTGAATGTATGGCTATAGCCCTGTTCAATATCTGTTCCGTAAGGACCAAAGCATACTTCACCAACTACACCTCCTGTAGCACGCTGATAGTTTGCAATCTTTGAATTTGTAACAACGATATTCTCAAAGTGACAAGTGCCCTGAGCATATCCAACAACGATACCAATGTCTACACATTCAAATACTATGTTCGCGCCACTTACAGCAAGATTCTTAATTGTTGCATCTTTAATAGACGCAAACAAACCACCGCCTGCTGTACTATATGTGTACGTACTATAGTTTGTCTTGTCGGGGTCAAGATCCCAACCGTTTTGATAGAGATTATAAATCGTATGATTTGCACCATCGAACGTACCCATAAATGCTTGACCGCCCTGGTGAACATAGCCGAATCCAATGGGATCAAAGTTTATGTTGTCAAGGTCGATGTCAGTGCCAAGAGATACATACTCGCCTGCAAATGTATAGCCTGAATCAACCATATCTCTAAAGAATACAAATTCTGCAGCTGAATTAATGATGTAAGGATCATTTTCAGTACCTGAACCGGTTGAAAATTGTTCTGCTACTGTTTCGCCATCCCACTTATCAGCGGCTGTGCTTACTGCAGAGAAAACAGAAAAAGATGCAACGTAAATGCTTACTTCGCCTGTTTCTGCGTTGTATGTGTACTGGTTATGGATAGCAAATTCATCAATGCTATCTACTCTTGTCATAAGAACTGCTACGCCGCCCTCGATGTGATAGAGCTTAAGCTCTGTATTCTCAAGTCCGATTGCAAGCACTGCACCGAGATTGACAATCATTGGAACTGTGTTGTCTGCTGCGATTCCGTCGATATGAATGTCAAGGCTGTGTGCTACGTCACCCTCGCCAAGATTGATCTCGCTGCCTGTTTCAGCTTTCTTTACTGAAAGTGAAAGAGCTGATGTTCCCTCTGCTACCTTAACGTCTGCAGGAAGAATTGCTCCAACACCGTCTTCTCCGCCAATTACAACGTCGCTTGCAAGTGTGCCAAATATAAGTGCATCTTCTGCAAGAGAGGTTGAAGCAGAGTAAATCTCGTCAGGATCAACAGGGTCTTCTATAGGATCATTTCCTGCAACGTCTCCCGTTGTTGTTCCCGTTGTGGGCTTGGTTGTAGTACTTGGCTTAGTGGTTGTAACACCGGGCTTCGTTGTACTTTCACCGCTTGTTGAGCCAATGCCTTCGTTAAGCTCGATGTCCCGGAAGCAGGCTGTCATTAATCCCGCTACAGTAACAAGGCAAAGAACAAGGGCAAGAACTCTTGTGAAAATAGAGTTGTTTGCGTGTTTCATAACATTTCCTTTCTGTATATAAAATCTCAATTTTCGGTAACGAAAAGGCATAATTC
>JAZNWX010000123.1:0-3983 GCA_045593575.1 Eubacteriales bacterium
GGCCGTATCGCTCAATACGGAAACCCCCAAAGCTCATAAATATCGCTTCGGGGAACCCCTACGCCGCTGGGCCCCCGCTTTTGAAAAAGCGGGGCAAAACAATCGCTTTGGTTTGTGCGAACAACGTGCGGGTAAAACAAAATTTAATTCAAATTGCAAAAAAATGATAAAAAAGAATAAAAAAATCAAAAAAATTCAAAAAATTAAAAGTATTTTTGATTTTTTTTGCGTATATTAATATATGTGATAAAAAACAGACGAAAGAAAGGAGACGCAAATGTTAATTCCAAGAGAAATAATTGAAGAAATTGTTGCACGGAGTGATATAAATGACATAATCGGCTCATACGTGACCTTAAAGCGCGCGGGCTCGAATATGCAGGGGCTTTGTCCCTTCCACAGCGAGCGTACTCCTTCATTTACGGTCTTTTCAAAAACGAACAGCTTCCATTGTTTCGGTTGCGGCGTCGGTGGCGACGTTCTGACCTTCATTATGAAGGCGGAAAACCTTGATTATCCCTCGGCTGTCGAGTTTCTCGCATCCCGAGTTGGTGTCACCATTCCGCAGGATAAAAACGAGGTCGCAAGAATGGGTATGAGCCGAAAACGAGTTTACGAGATGAATCTCGCGGCGGCTAAATTCTTCCGTGACAACCTTTTTGACAGGAACGTCGGCAGCGAGGCGATGAGATACCTCTCAGAAAAAAGACGACTCAGCCCCGTGATAATCAAGAGGTTTGGCATCGGATTTGCACCGAATGATTTCTTCGCACTCACCAATCATATGAAAAAGCTCGGCTTCACTGAGCAGGAGCTGATTGACGGCTTCCTCTGCGGAAAAAGTCAGAAGGGCAATCTCTATGACTATTTCAGAAACAGAGTTATCTTCCCGATAATCGACGTTACGGGCAACGTTATTGCCTTTGGCGGACGTGTTATGGACGATTCCAAGCCGAAATATCTGAACTCCTCGGACACGCCGGGATTTAAAAAGAGCAAGAATTTGTTCGCCCTCAATTACGCAAAAAACCACTGCTCAGAGCAGATAATTCTTTGCGAGGGGTATATGGATGTCATCGCACTCCACTCGGCAGGGGTTGAAAATGCGGTAGCAACGCTTGGAACTGCACTCACCGAGGAGCAGGCGAGAATGTTGACGAAGTACACCAAAAAGGTAATTTTGCTCTATGACTCCGACGAGGCGGGGCAGAAGGCGACCGACAGGGCAATTCAGATTCTTAACAAGGTCGATCTTGAGGTGAGAATACTTAAGCTCAACAACGCAAAAGATCCCGATGAATACATAAGAAAATTCGGTGCCGAAAGGTTTAAGGCACTGCTTGGCGAAAGCAGAACGGGCTTTGATTTCAAGGTTTCGCGTGCGATTGCTGGACTTGACTTGCACTTGCCCGACGATAAGATAAAGGCATCGCGAGCTATATGCGACATAATTGCCGAGTCGCGCTCAAGTGTTGAAAGAGAGGTCTTTCTCGTGAAGGCGAGTGAGATTTTAAATCTCCCCGTTGATGTTCTTAAAAACAACGTCGAGCTGACCATCAGAAAGCGGGCTAAGGAGAGCAGGCAAAACGAATCAAAGCAGGCACAAATGTCAATTAAGCACATCGGTGACAGAGTCAATCCCGATGCGATAAAGAATATTCAGGCAAATGCACTTGAAGAGAGCATTCTCGGCTTGCTTCTTATATATGACGAATACAGGCAGGGAATAATTCAGGGCAAAATCGACCTCTCCGCTGACGATTTTGTAACCGCGTTCAGTAAAAAAGTATTTAATGCGATAATCGAGGTCGCAGGCTCGGAAGGAGATTTCCTTTATTCGATGCTCGGTCAGTATTTCAGTGCCGACGAGATGGGACGTCTTGAAAATATGCGTCAGAACCGTCTTGCTCTGACAGAAAACGGACGCGACGTGCTTGATGTGTCAATTTCGGCACTCAAAGCCGAAAGGGCACAAAAGGAGTCAATAGAAAGCGGAGATAAATTCGCTGTTTTGAGAGCGAAGCAAGAAAAATTGAAAAATAAAAGAAAGTAAAAATAGAAGGTAAGAATATGAAAGCACAGAAAGAAACAAATAAGAAGATTGACATTAACGAGCTTGTGGAAAAGGGCAAGAAGGACGGCCTTTCCTCCATCGACCTCGACGAGGCACTTGAGGAGCTTGATTTCGATATTGACTCCCTTGATAAGCTCTATGAAACACTTGAAGAGAGTGAAATTCCGATTGGAGAAATGTCAAGTGCAGAGATTTCTGAGATTGAAAGCGAGGTTGAAAAGCTCTCAACCAGCGACAGTATGGAGAAGCTCCTTGAACAGGGCGGCGTTCAGATCGATGACCCCGTTCGTATGTATCTTAAGGAGATCGGACGTGTTCCGCTTCTCAGCACAGAGGAGGAGAAGGAGCTTGCCGAAAGAATGTCACAGGGAGATGAGGAGGCAAAGAATAAGCTCATTGAAGCTAACCTCCGTCTTGTTGTAAGTATAGCGAAGAGATACGTTGGAAAGGGTATGTTCTTCCTTGACCTCATTCAAGAGGGAAATATCGGTCTTATGAAGGCAGTTGACAAGTTCGACTATGAAAAGGGCTTTAAGTTTTCAACTTATGCTACTTGGTGGATCCGTCAGGCGATCACAAGAGCGATTGCCGACCAGGCGAGAACCATCCGTATTCCCGTTCATATGGTTGAAACCATTCACAAGGTGTCAAGATACAGCCGTCAGATGCTCCAGGAGCTTGGAAGAGAAGCTACTGCTGACGAGATAGGCGAAAAAATGGGCATCTCTGCTGAAAAGGTAAGGGAGATTATGAAGATCGCACAGGATCCCGTTTCGCTTGAAACACCCATCGGCGAGGAGGAGGACAGCCACCTTGGTGACTTTATTCCCGACGATGAAGCACCTCAGCCCGCAGAAATTGCATCTGCAACTATTTTGCGTGAGGTTATTGAGCGTGAGCTTCACACACTCACACCTCGTGAAGAGCACGTAATAAAGCTCCGTTTTGGACTTTACGATGGCAGGAGCCGTACACTTGAGGAGGTTGGTAAGGAATTTGACATTACGCGTGAACGTATTCGTCAGATCGAGGCGAAGGCGTTGCGTAAGCTTCGTCATCCCAGCCGAGCAAGACACCTCAAGGGCTTCCTTGATTAATTGATATACATAAAAACACGGGCAGGGAGCTGCCCGTGTTTTTTTGTTGATCAAACTCTTCCATAAATCAAAATTTGCTCAAAAAAACATCCCCGAGGGCTGAGCCCTCGGGGATGAAAATACTATATTGGGATCAGTCCCAAAATTGAATTTTACTTATTAATTATTCTGCTTTTACAGGATCAGGAATTGTGTAAAGGTTAAGTGTACCTACTGCAAGGAGATCACCGTTTGCATCGTACTGGTTAACCTGAAGTCTTACTGTACCGGAAGCATAGTTTTCTGTTCTGCCGGAGTAAATTGTAAGAACACCGTCTGCCAAAGCATAACCGTAGTCATGATCTGTTCCGTTAACGATAACTGCACTTGATACAAGGTCAAGAACCTTAACTGCATCTGTACCTGTAATATCCATTTCATCATGTACAAATGACAAAGTTATACCGCTAAGGTTTGTAATCTTATCACCGTTTTCGTCAAAAGCAGTTACCTGAGGAGCAACATAAACAACAAATTTTGTTGCACCTTCAACAGGAGTTACTGTGTAACCGAAGTCACCTTCAACGGGAACAACAACATTAAGCTTTGTTGAAGGATAGTTAAAGCTTGCATCATAACCGCTTACTTCTACGCCATTAAGAATGAAATTAGAAGTGTTGGAAGCCATAGCCATAAGTCTATCACAAACGGAACCGTTTGTTGTGTACATATTACCTGTGTAAGCAGATTTATCATCACAAATGATTGTAAGTGTGTTGCCTGTACCTTCGTAACCGTGACCGATCATACCACCGATACCGTTACCGGATGTA
>JAZNWX010000124.1:0-5454 GCA_045593575.1 Eubacteriales bacterium
TTTCTTTTGCCTTTTCCTGACCGATATATTCTTCAATGCTTTGGGGACGAAGCTCGTTTTCTTTTGCATCGTCACCCGTCATAGAGGGAGAAACCGTGCGTTCCTCATAATTATTTTCAAAATCGTAATCTTCTTCGTAACGCATATTCTACCTCCTATTTACTAAGATTTTTGAGTGCCAGACGTATGATGTCATTCGTTTCTTTGTCAGAAATGTCAACACCACGCAAGGCGGCAATAATTTCGCTCTTTGTGTAGCCCAGAACAAGCAGTGCACTTTGTGCATCTGAGAGCTTTGAACTGCCTGCAGGTGCGGAAATCGTTCCTGAGGAGGCGGTGCTTTGCGGTGCGGAAGCACTCTCGCCAAATGATTTTGAAATCTTATCCTTAAGCTCAAGAATGATTCGTGCCGCGGTTTTTGCACCTATTCCGTTTGCTTTGGCGATTGCCTTAGCATCCTCGTTCATAATTGTAATTGCAAGCTTATCGGGTGAGAACACTGAAAGGATTGCAATTGCAGCCTTGGGGCCAATGCCCGAAACTGTTATGAGAAGCTTGAAAGCTTCAAGCTCTCTCTCATTTGCAAAGCCGAAAAGCTCAATTCCGTCCTCACGCACAGCCATATAGGTGTAAAGTCTCACAATGGGAGCCTCACTCACCGAAAGATGAGGGGGCATTGATTCATAGGTTGTTTGTGTAATTGTCATTTTATAGCCAACACCGTTAGCATCAATAACGGCAAAGCCATAATCAAGGTGGGCAAGCTTGCCCTCGATATAATAAAACATCAGTTTTCTCCTTCAGTTTCTATTGTTTCTTGAGTGTGAATATCCTCTGCTGTGTTGCTTGGAGCTTCTTTGCGAGTAACTCTGTTAATAATCTCAAAAGCAATCAATACTAAGAAAATCAAATAGCAGTCAATGGATATTACAGCAGTTGTAACGTAGAGGTCCGGCATATACTTAAACTCTATTTCGTGCTCGCCCGCATCCTCAATATAGAAAGCCATAAGCGAGTCACCGTAAACGGGATAAAATGCAGTGGGCTCACCGTCAACATAGATTCTCCAGCCATCGTCATAGGGAATTGTGGTCATTATCAGCTTGTTATCCTCATAGGTAGTTATCGAGCCGTAGATGTGGTCATCGGTCGACTCTTCACTTGTTACAAGTGAGGTTTTTGCAAGCTTTTCAATTGCGTGCTCAAACTCGTCCATATCGAGTGTATAGAGATAATTGGTATTTTTGTATAAATAGAGCTTATTATCGGGAAGACGGAAGTCAAGCTCAAGCTCCTCGCCTCTTTCTCTGTATCCGAGAGAAACAATGCGTGAATAATTGCTGACTTCAACGTATCTTTCACCGTTGACGTGGAGTATGAATGAACGCTCATAGTGTGAGGGGATGAAGAAATAGAGTGGGCCGTCCTTTTTAACGGTAATGTTGAATTTTACACCGCTTTCGTCAAGATTGTCGGCAGATGCTGAGTATTCCTTACCAACTCCCACCGTTCCGAGATTTCCTGAAATCTCCTGATTCTTTCTTACGGGAATAGGAGTGAAAAATTCAACGAAATTCTCCTCACTGTTGCCAAGCAGAGTGTTAAGCAACTGATTTTGAACCTCAAATGGATTCTTGAATCCCGATTCGTCATCGTTTTCCTCGTCATAATAGTACTGAAGATCAGTTTCAAGATCCATTATTGCCTTGTCGGCACCGAATGCAAGCCCGAGTGAATAGGGGTTCTCATATGCATAATAGTAATCACTTTCTGCAACTCTGTTGTAATACTTATCCATAAAATCGTTTATGGTGGTCGATTCCTTTTCAAAATCGTTGACCTTGTTTGAATAGATATACTTTATGCCGAAGATGGAGTCGGTAATTGCTGTTGAACCGTAATACTGCGTCCAATGTGCGTCGGCATAGAATCCAAGGTAGTCAAGAAGATCAATTACCTTCTGATTAAGTGTTGAGGTCGAGTTTGAAAGCCCCTTAATATTAAGAGCCATATTGTCGTTTGTACAACGGTGAGTTGTCTTTTCTGAACGGTAGAAGGTTTTATCCTGCTCTTGAACCGTTTCAACTATTGGCGAAAGGTTTTTGAAATAATCGTGGTATGAGGAATACGTGCTCCAACCGATGTCATATCTCATTGAAGAAAAGGTGACGATTCCGTTTAAAAGAAGCTCAATGCAAACTACTACCATAAGGATTTGCACCATTTTCTCTTTATTTTTGGATTTGATGAGATAAGAGAGGACAGCACCAACCGCAAAAATCGCGATTATAGAAAACACGATTACCCACAGGAAGGGCAGCTTATTGAAAACAAAGCCGTATTTGTATTCTTCAGTGTCAGCGAGGATGAAATTGGGAAAGGACATCTTCTGTGCGACAAGAATGAGTGCAAGAAGTGCGGCACCCGTTGCAAAAATCTTCTTTGCCGAATGCTCTTCAATCTCGCAGAATGCCTTGTATGCCATAATCAGCATTAAGAAAATCACAATGAAACTGTATCTGTAGTTAAGGCAGTTCGGCATCTGGAAGCCGTGCATTATAAGGTCTGTGGGATTTATCACCATTATCAGAATATAAAGAAGAATAAATCCGCAATAAAAGATCTTTTCTCTCGATTTGACACGCTTTGCCATCACGTAGATCGGCAGCATAAACAGAGTTAATACTCCGCAGTAGAGAAGCGGGAGTCCCTCGTGCATAACGGTGTCGTATGAACCGGGGAGGAGCTTTGGAAAGAGGTCGAAAAGGTCAAATCTTGAGAACATATCCCAGTTGGGATTTGTAAACTCGTTCTTTCCAAACTGAAGCGAATAATAAGCCGCACCCACCACAAAGGCGGACATTCCGATTCCGAGAAGTGAAGAGGCACCGATTCTGCAAAGGGATTTAAAGAAGTGATATTTTTCACCGCTTGGATTTATCACACTTCTGTCCTCGTCCTTGAAATAGGTGAAGAAGAAGCAGAAGAATGTGTACCAGCAGAGCATATAGCCGATATAGTAATGGCTCATCATCATAAGAGCAAGAGTTGCGATGAAGAGGAGATACTTTTTGTGCTTGATCAATCTTTCGATTGAATATGTGAGTATGGGGAGAAGGAAAAGACCGTCAAGCCACATTATATTGTTCTGATACGTAATTGCATAAGCACTGAGCGCATACATAATCGAGAACATTACAACATTTAACTTATTTGGATTTTTGCTTTGCTTGTGAAGATAAAAGCCAAAGGAAAGACCGCAAAGGCCGATTTTAACAACGATAATTGTAAGAAGTGCATAGAGCATCATCGATTTGGGGAAGAGAGCCACAATGTATGAGAGGGGACTTGCCACGTAGTATGCGTAAATTCCCATAAACTCACCGCCAAGAGAACGGGAGAATGAATACAGAAGTGACGAATCACCGTAAACGAAATCTCTGAGCGCCTCATAGAAATAAACGTATTGAGCGTTCAGGTCGAGTGTCAGCACCGAGGAATCTCCAAAGGGCTTGTGTCCCAGTGCGATATAAATTCCAAGCATAAGCACAAGGGGAATAAGAAAGGCATATCCAAGATAGCCGTATTCATTTTTGAACGATATAAACTTATTACTTTTTACGTTTTTTGTGGGATTTTGCAACATCTTATTTCTCCTTGTTACACATTTTCGGGATTGTTTGAAACTATAAATTTCTTGATCGATTTTTCAAATTTGATTCTGTCAAGAGTCATATCACGTGAGCAACCGAGGCAAATCACACGCACATCGCTGCCTGCACGCATTATCTTGAATTGATTTGAGCCGCAGGGGTGATTCTTCTTCATTTCCACCACGTCACCAACGAATAGCTTGATAATTTTCATAATTGCCTCAAAAAAAATATATACACAATTATTATACCACAAAAATCCCTGCAAGTAAATGGTAAATTCAAATATTTTTAAAATAATATTGTTATATTATATCTATAAAAACATTTGACTTTTAAGGATTTTTATGGTATAATGATAAATTGATAAAATATGCATAGGAGTAGTATTATGATAATTCTTGGAATCGACCCCGGCGTTGCCATAGTGGGATTTGGCGTAATTGAATACAGCGGTTCAAAATTCCGCACACTCGATTACGGAGTTATCCGCACACCTGCGCATACCGATACTGAAAAGCGACTTGCAGCGATCTACCGTGAGCTTAAGTCGATAATAGAAAAATATCATCCCGACGCTATGGCGGTTGAGGAGCTTTTCTGGAATACTAACCAGAAAACAGGAATTGCCGTTGCCGAGGCAAGAGGAGTAATTTTGCTTTGTGCCGAGCTTCTTGGAGTGGAGATCTTTGAATATACGCCTCTTCAGGTAAAGCAGAGTATAGTCGGCTACGGAAGGGCAGAAAAAAGTCAGGTAATTACAATGGTGCAGATGTTCTTGAACATCAAGGAAAAAATAAGTCCCGACGATGCCGCTGACGCACTTGCAATCGCAATTTGTCACGCACACGCCGGTTCTTCGAGAATATCCAGGTTCTATAACAAAAAACAAACTTACGGAAAGGTTTATTGATATGTGGAGTGCAAATAATTGGAAGGACTATCAGCTTCTTGACGCATCTGACGGAGAGCGTCTTGAAAGATGGGGAAAATACATACTTATACGTCCCGACCCACAAATAATCTGGCACAGCGAAAGACAGGCACCCGAATGGAAGTGTGCTGACGGAATATATCGCAGAGCCAACACGGGTGGCGGCAAATGGGTTAAAAAGAAACTTCCTGAGGAATGGAACATAAGCTATGGCGATCTTTCGTTTGTGCTTCGTCCGATGGGCTTTAAGCATACAGGACTTTTTCCCGAGCAGGCAGCCAATTGGGATTGGTTTTCTGATCTTATAAAGAACGCAGGCAGACCGATTAAGGTTTTGAATCTTTTCGCATATACGGGCGGAGCAACGGTGGCAGCCGCAAAGGCGGGAGCATCCGTTTGCCACGTTGACGCAGCAAAGGGAATGGTAGCTCAGGCAAAGGAGAACGCAAAGCTCTCGGGACTTGAGAATGCACCGATACGATATATAGTTGATGACTGCAAGAAATTTGTTGAACGCGAGATAAGACGCGGCAATAAATACGATGCAATAATTATGGATCCACCCTCCTACGGCAGGGGCCCATCGGGTGAGATATGGAAGATAGAGGACAGCATTGACGATCTTGTTGCCCTCACCTCAAAGGTGCTTTCCGATAAGCCGCTTTTCTTCCTTATCAATTCATACACAACGGGACTTTCCCCCTTGACTATGAGCTATATCGTTGACCTTCGTATATCCAAAATATACGGTGGAAAATGTGAGGCGAGCGAGATTGCACTCCCCGTAAAATACACGGGTGGCTTTATGCCCTGCGGAGCAAGTGCAAGATGGCAGGAAACTAAATAACCAAAGAAAGGAAAACACAA
>JAZNWX010000125.1:0-3611 GCA_045593575.1 Eubacteriales bacterium
TCAAGGGAAAAATGAGCGCACTTCCCCCTATTGCATTTATTACAGTATAATTATAAAGATTTTTTTCAAAAATGTCAACAATTTTTGTTCAACTTTTATAACTTTCGCCCTATTGCACAATTTATTTTTGCGTTTTTGTACAAAATGCGAATTTTATTCACCTTTTCCCTGCTTCAATTCAAAAAAGAGCAGACGCCGAAGCGTCTGCTCAAAGAAATTATTAAATCAGAATTTAATAAAACCCTTAAGGTATCCAAGGATCTTTGCAAGAAGATCCTTAATAGCCATAATTATCTTTTGGAAGATATTAAGCTCGACGGGTTCTTCAACCTTATCGTCGCCGGGCTCTTCGGGCTCTTCATCAACGGGAGGCTGAGGAGCAACGTAGTCGGGATCGACCTCGCCACATTCGCACTTACCCTCAACGAAGTTATGCTCGTGAGGAGCAATGTAGTCAGGATCGCTTGCACCACATTCGCACTTACCGTCAACGTAATTATGACCCTTTGCGGGAATTTCTTCCTGAGTTGCAAGTATCTCACCGCAAACGGAGCACTTCTTACCTTCTGTAAGACCCGCTTCCGTGCAAGTTGCATCCTTGCCTGCTACTGTTTCTTCCTTATGACCCTTAGTAGGAATAACTATCTGCTCAACAAGGATCTCTTCACAACGTGTGCACTTTGAGCCTTCTGTGAGACCTGCTTCTGTGCAAGTTGCATCCTTGCCCTCAAGCTTAACAATTGTTCCTTCGTGATCGCAAGTTACGTCGCGAGTGTATCCGCAAACGTTGCAGGATTCATCATACTTATCGTCATATGTATGAGCCGCTACGGGGATCTCTGTCTGCGCTACGAGTGTTGTTCCGCAAACGGAGCACTTCTTACCTTCAGTAAGACCTGTTTCCGTACAAGTTGCATCCTTGCCTGCTACTACTTCGTCCTTATGTCCGAGAGCATCAACGACATCCTGTGCTACCTTGTGGTCGCATCTTGAGCAATGAGAGCCTTCTGTAAGACCCGTTGCCGTACATGTGGGTTCAACCGCTGCGTCAACCTTCATATCGTGACCAAGCGCGGGAATCTCTTCCTGTTCTACTGTAGTTGTGCCGCAAACGGAGCACTTCTTGCCTTCTTTAAGGCCTGTCTCCGTGCAGGTTGCAGCCTTGCCGTCTACTGTCTCTTCGGTATGACCCTTTGCATCAATTACGTCGATAACAGGATCACAGCAATCGCAATCATAGTAGGAAGCATATCCGTCCTCCGTACAGGTTGCAACCTTAGCCTCAACGAGCTTAAGACCGGTATGGAGCTTAACGCTGATGCTGTAGAAATAGTTATTTCCACTTACGGGAGTAACCGTAAGAACCGTATCAACGAGAGCGTAATATGTGTAATATTCGCCCGTAAGCTCATCCGTGGTAACAGTACCGTCGGAAAGCTTGTAGGATGTATAACCCGGATAGCTGTGGATAGTGACCACTGCGCCCGCCTTAAGGATAAGATCGAACGAGCCGTTCTTAACCTGAGAGTTGTTTGTGTTTGAACCACCAACGCTAACGCCGGAGAAATCAACGATGGACTCTGCCCAGTTACCTTCCGTACCGAAGGTGATCTCCGTATCAGCCTTTATCGTTCTGTCTACGTATTCAACGAGAGAAATGCTTTTGATATACGCATAGCTATATGTAACTTCGGGATCGACAACGATAACGACCTTCGTTTCTTCACTTGTATTGAAGGAAAGAACGCCTGCCATATCGTGCTTAACGCCGTTTACGTAAACGTCAAATACGCCATAGCCCGTGCTGTGACCCGTAAGGGTTACTGTGGTATTGGCAGGAACTACGAACTGAATAGAAGAATCAGCACTAAACTGATGAGAATCGCCGTTGTCTCTGAATGTGCCCGTGTAAGCAAGCTTACCGCTTTCAAAAGCAGCATTGAGACCGTCCGCCGTTGTGAAATCAAAGCTATCCGTCTTACCAAGCGTAGGAAGAACCGCGTCACATCTTGTGCACTCACAGTTTTCCCAAACGTGACCGAGAGCATCTACTACTTCCTGCTCAACGGTTTCGTCATCACATCTTGAGCAGTGAGAGCCTGCTGTAAGACCGGACTCCGTGCAAGTTGCATCAACTGCAGCATCAACTACGATATCGTGGCCAAGCGCGATTACAAGAACCTTACCACAGACTGTACATGTTTGTGCATTCAAGCAATCTGCTGCCGCACCTTCCGTATGTGCAACGTATGTTACGGAAAGCTTTGTTCCTTCAACCGCAAATACGTAAGTACCGGAGCATTTTGTTGTAAGCTCTGCATTACCGGACACGGAAGTAGAGAATGTCAATCCGCTTGTGGTATCGGTAATTGGGGTGGAGTATCCGTACCAGTTGCCTTCACTTACCAACTTGATATAATAAGTTTTATTAGCTTCAAGTTCAACGGAAATATAACCAATAGTGCCGCCTTCTTCTTCGAGTCTGAACTCGTGAGAAGTTGTGTTCCACTCATTGAAGCTACCTGTCAAGTACATTCCGGTTGCAAGAGGGTCAATCTCGGGGATTTCCGCAAGAGAACCGTACCATGCAGTATCTTTATAATAGTAATATTTACCCGCGCCCTCGGTAGGAACTAAATCTCCCGTTTGTGAACCCATTCCTCCGTTATTGAAAAGGAAACCGGTAAACGCACTTGAAAGTTCAATAGCATACACGTCGAATCCGTTAACGGTTTCTCCCGTCTTGGTAGCCGCATCACCGGGCCAACCATTCTTATTGCCGTTGTTATCCCACATATGAACCGTAACGGTTCCCCACTTGCCGGAGTCAACGAAATATGCCTTGACGTAATCACAACGTGAGCAGTCTCCGTCCACGTAATCGTGTCCGAGAACCTCGCTATCAACCTTTTCGCTCATAAGCTTTCCGCACAATGAGCACTCAGTATACTTCTGACCTGCCGCTAAGCAAGTAGCCGTATTGACCTCAACACTTACGTGCTGACAAGCATTGGGATTGGGATTGCTACATACTTCACATACGTCAGCGGTTCCATCCTCACCATAGAAGTGATCGTTCGGTTCACCGTCAGTCGCACCGCAAACAGTACAAGTCTTAGGAAGAGTACAAGTTGCATCTGACCAATTGTGGTCATTGTGGAGAATCTCAACCGTCGCCTTGCTACCTTCAACTATATCACTAAGTCTGATAGTATAGTTTCCGGCAGCGGCAATAATGATATTATCACCGTTATGATTTCCATTCAAGCCAAAGTTAACAGTCCATGCAGCATCTTTACGGATCTTAATTTCATCTTTTGCCGCAAGATCAAGAGTTACCTCCCATACACCGGTTTCAACTTCGGTCATAAACTCGTCGCCGCCCCAGCTGTTAAACGAACCGATAACACCCCATTTTACAGTAGGTGTTTCTTCGGGTTCGGATTCTGTAGAAGGTACGTAACTGGAAGCAATCGCTTCATTACCGTCATTCCAGTTCATCTTCCAAGCAGCACCGTCAACAACACCCTCGGTGATATTGGGGGTTTGGTCTCTTGTGCCCGTACCATCATTCTTTATACCGTTAAAGATTACGTAAGAACCCTTTGCAA
>JAZNWX010000126.1:0-4803 GCA_045593575.1 Eubacteriales bacterium
CAAAATATATAAAAATATTTATAAAAAGTTTATAAAAACCTCTTGTCAAAACTAAAATATAATGATAAAATAAATGTGATGATTATTTGCCACGCAACAGTGTGGAAAATTTAATATAATCAGGAAAGGAAAACAATATGAAAAAGATTTTGGCACTCCTTCTCATAAGCTGTATGCTTATGACAACGCTTGCTTCTTGTAATTGGTTTGGCGGCGACGATAATCAGCCCGACAACAAGCCCGAATGTACAGAGCACGTTGATGCGGATGGCAACCTCAAATGTGACGTTTGCGGTGCTGACCTTCCGAAGCCCCAGCCCCCTGCATGTACGGAGCATGTTGATGCAGATGGCGACGAAAAATGTGACGTTTGCGGTGCAGACGTTCCGAAGCCCCAGCCACCTGTATGCGAAGAGCATAAGGACGGGGACGGCGACTATAAGTGCGATGTTTGCGGTCACGTAATGTTCGAGGACGTTGAATATGAGCTTAATATCAGCGATCTTGAGCCCGGTGTTCGTTCCGCTGACGATATCAACGGTAAGTTTACTATCGTTGCGGGTACCGAAGTAAGAAACAGAACAAAAACTTATGAAGGTATTGAATATAACAAATCCGTTAAGATCGGCGGCAACGGTCATAAGATTTTGGTTGACGTTCCCGGTCCCGGCACACTTAAGTTTATCGTTCAGAACGGTTCAAGCGGTGCAGACATGCAGTTCATTAAGGTTACTGCTCCCGACGGAACGGTCTACGATATCGAATTTCCGGGTAACTCACAGTCCAGCCCACTTGTTATGATCGAGCTTGAAGTAACAGAAGGTGTTTGGACGATCGGACGCGGTAAAAACGGCGGTACACAGGATATCTTCTATCTCCACTTGGCTTGCACAGTAGCAGTTGCTCCCGAAAACGGATTTGAGCTTGTTACTCCCGGCAATACAGACCTTCTTGTAGGTGACACACTTACAACTGACGGTGTTCGTCTTAATGCAACATTTGAAAACGGTAAGACAGAAATACTTGATCACTCTGAAGTAACGTTTGACACAAGCAAGGTTGATATGACCAAGTCAGGCGTTTATGACGTTACAATTTCTTATAAAGACTATGAACCTATTACATATCAGGTAAAGGTATTCGCACCCGAAAGCATCACTCTCGGCTTTGATGCTATTGAAAAGCTTGCTCAGAACAGCGGTGCAGGTAACGGTGTTTACTTTAACCACAGCTTCAGAGAGCTTTACTTCCTCGGCGAAGAGCTTGACACAAAGGGTCTTTCTGTTATCGTAGTAGCAAAATGTGGTGACGATTCGGTTGAATTCAAGGTTGACGATTATAAGATCGAAGGATTTGATTCTTCTGAATGGGGCGAAAAGGTACTTACAATTTCTGCTAACGGTGTTTCCGCAACAGCAGTTGTTTACGTAACAGATTCTCAGCCCACACCCATTGACGATGATATTATTCAAGTACTCGTTGATCCCAACTATTTAGGTCCTCGCGGCGGTATAAGCGGCGTTTACTACGTAGTCAGCACAATTCAGCAGGCACTTGATTTCCTTGCAAAAGCAGATGCTGCTACTCTCAAGGAAGTGTACATTGCTCCCGGATATTATAACGAAAAGCTTGAAATTACAATTCCCAATCTCAAGATCATCGGCAGTGGCACTACTTCCGAAGATGTTGTTATCGAATGGGATTCTCTCTACGGTCTTGTTGACGCAGGCGGATTTACACATACAACTGACTCCACAGCAACAGTTGCTGTAAGAGAACAGGCGGTTAACTGTGTAATCGAAGGCGTTACAATTTCTAACTATTGGAACAGTCAGGAAAGAATGGATGCAGCAGGTCTTGCCATTGAACGCGGTCTTGCACTTCTCGTTCAGTCCGACAGATTTATTATGACAGATAGCCGACTTCTCGGTATCCAGGATACTCTCGAGCTTTTCACGGGCCGTCAGTATTTTGAAAACGTATTCATTTCAGGCTATACCGATTTCATCTTCGGTACAAACAATACAACATACTTCAAGAATTGTACAATCCACGTAATTGATACAGTTAAGGATGATCAGGGAACAGCAGGTTACCTTACAGCATTCAAGGGCTCTAACAAGGGTGCGGACGATGCTATCGTTTACGGTGCAATATTTGACGGCTGTAAGTTCACAGCTGACGAAGGTGTTGGCGGAACAGAAGAAAAACCCGCAAAGACTGCTATCGGACGTCCTTGGGGTGCATACGCAGCAGTTGCAGTCATTAACTCCGAAATTGGCGGACACATTTCAACAGTAGGTTACAGCGGAGACAAGAACCAAAGATACGTTTCTATGAATGCTAAGCCCACTGACGAAACAGTTCAGTTTGTTGAGTATAACAACACAGGTGCAGGTGCTATTACAGAAGCAGTAGCAGGTATGAGAATGCTCACTGCTGAAGAAGCTGCACTCTATGCTGATTTTGCAACAATTTACGGAACAATCAACGGTAAGGTTTCTTATCTTGATCCTTGGGATCCTACCTCTGATGAAGTTATCGTTGACGACAGAGATTACTACTATTTCAACGGTGGTTCAAGTGCAACAGGTTCCTCTCACACATTTGATACAACAACAACTATTGGTAAGGGCGCAACACTTGAGTGGGACGGACTCCTTATCAGTGCTGAAAACGGCAACGTAGCTTGGAACAGCAATGCGAACTCTCTCAATATGAAGGCAGGTGCGTTCATTAAGTTCACAGTTGCGGCAGGTACAACAGTTACTGTTGAAACGTATCCCAATTATAGTGCTTTCACACTTAACGGTGTTGGCACATCAAGTGCAAATATGCTTGCTCAGTACTATGCTGAGGAAACAGAGGTTATCCTCCTTTCAACAGGTGACCTTTATATCTACTCGATCATTATTGATCCTAACAGCGAAGCTCCCGCGGCTCCCGAGCTTAACGAAATTAAAGCGAGTGGACTTAATGTTAACTATACAGTTGGCACAGAACTTTCTCTTGAAGGACTCGTTGTTAAAGCACTTTATTCTGATAACTCGGTTCTTTCAGTAACCGATTATACAGTTGATTCTTCCGCAGTAGATATTAATGCAGCGGGTGAATATGTAATCGTTGTATCTTACGCAGGTAAGTCGGTTGAGATTAAGGTAACTTACGAGGATCCTAACGCAGGTCCTGAAATTTCAAAGAATACAGTTCTTGATTTCACAACTCCCGACGGTCTTGCAGAAGTACAGAATAACCCTAAGGTTACTATGACGGGTAGCATCAGACACAATGGCGGTGAAATTCAGATCTCAGGTACAATTACTTTCCAGGTTAAGGCAGGTACGGTTGTTTCTGTTGTTCCTTATGCAAACGCAAGCTATGCTTCCTATAAGATTTATGCAGAAGGACAGGAAAACGACATCGTTTATAACGATATGCAATCCGTTATGTTCTTCGAGGACTGCACAGTAGTTTACGAAGGTCTTGAAAATAACTATCTTTGCAAGATTTCCATTGAATGTCCTCTTGCTGAAGGCAAATACGTATTTGGCGGTTCAAGTGAAGAAGGTGACGTAACAGGTATTCTCGAATCCATTCCCGGTATGTCTATTTCAGGTACTTGTAAGACTCATAGCGGCGGTGCACAGCTCGGTGCTGACTCTCAGATCATATTTATCGCTCCTGCTCTTGCAACACTTACAGTTCAGGGATTTGATAAAACATACGGCCAGCTTTTGGTTATGGTTGACGGTGTACCCGTTGAAATGAACGAAAATGCTCAGTATGTAGTTACTCTTCCGTATGCTGCTACGATAATAATTGAAGCAGTTAACGTTGGTACTGAAGAAGAACCTGCTTGGAACAAGTCCTATATTACATATATCTCCGTTGATCTTCCTGTGATGATTGAGGAGAGTACGACAATAACCTTCGGTACAGAAGGAAACTATAAGGATTCCGTTGTTGATTTTTCAGGTATCACTATTGGTGATAACGGCGGAAACAACTCTCAGATAAAGAACGGTTCGTTCTCATTCGCAGTTAAAGAGGGTGCAAAGGTTACCGTTCACGCTTTTTCAGGATACACATCCTATAATCTTAACGATGGTGATCTTACAATTGAAGGTATTACAGATGAATACTACACTTATGAAGCGTGGTCTGATTGCGTAATTACAATTTCTCACACAACAGGAAATAACTATTTCCATTCCATAGATATTGAGTATCCCGTTGTATTTGAAGAATCAACAACAATTGACCTCTCTGCAACAGGTGCGAGTATTCAGGGTGCAACAGGCAAGTATGAAGGACTTTATGTTGACGCAACAAACGGCAAGTTTGCTGATAACGGTAGCGGCTGGGTACAGATCAATGCAGGCACAATCGTTACACTTAACGTGCTTGAAGGTGCTGAAGTATCTGTAACTGCATATACAAGTGCAGATAATTTCTCTATAGAGATTGTTGACGGTGTTTGCACAATTACTTGTACAGCAAATGATTATATTAAGGCGATTTCAATCGCTTATAAGGTAATATTCAATGAGGCAACAACGATTGACCTCTCTGCAACAGGTGCAAATATTCAGGGCGGCGTTGGCGGTTACAACGGCTTGACAGTTGATGCTACAAGCGGCAAGTTTGCTGATAACGGTAGCGGCTGGGTACAGATCAATGCAGGCACAATCGTTACATTGAATGTGGCTGACGGTGCTACAGTTTCTGTAACTGCATATACAAGTGCAGATAATTTCTCTATAGAGATTGTTGACGGTGTTTGCACAATTACTTGTACAGCAA
>JAZNWX010000127.1:0-6751 GCA_045593575.1 Eubacteriales bacterium
ACAAAAATTTGTCGATTTTTCTGAAATTTTTATATTTTTTTCACAAAATTTATAAAAAATTACCAAAAATCAGTCAAGCAAAAAGTTTACATTACCCGCTAAGAGTGCCAAAGTTGCTTTATATATGCCCTCAGGTCGTGAATAAAAATTCTCTTTCATACGTTCAGCACGTGCAAGTGTATCAACAATTACCTTGGTTGAATAAATCAGCTCACCCTTTTCAATCATTTTGCACTCTATCTCATATCTGCCGTCATCACGCTTTTCAATTGTTGCCTTTGCCTCGACTCCTCTTTTTCTGAAGTCAAGATAACGAAGTGCTGCAGACAGGCTCTTATCAAGAATTGACGTAAGAATATCCGAGTTCAATTCTCTTGCAACCACCTTGCCCTTTTCAGATACGATATACATTGGAATATTTTCTTCTTCGCCCTCAACTTCAAGAATAAGACCGGCATCGATCATTTCGTGAAAGCTTTCTGCAAAATCAAGATACATTACGTAATCCGTTTGCATAATTATATCGTTCAAGGTTGCATAATCCAAGGGATAATTTATATTTTCCATAAGGTAAAGAACAAAAATTTTAACATTTCTTTTACTTCCGATAACACTTGAAGCCATTTTTTCTCCTCCATATAATCTTTTGATTACTAACATATACATTTTACCATAAATTTTGATTTTTTCAATACTTTTATTTGCATTTTTGATATTTTTGTGATATGATATGATTAATTATAATATTATTGTCATTTTTTGATATGAAATGGAGATTTATATGAAAATAATAGCTATTTTGGGTTTTGGTGTAGTCGGCAGCGGAGTAGCTGAGGTTTTGACCGAAAACAAGCTCCTTATAGAAAAAAAGCTTGGCGAAACAATAGAAATAAAATATATTCTCGACCTCAGGGATTTTCCGAACTCACCCTTCGGTGACAGGGTGATTCACGATTTTAACATCATTCTTAATGATCCTGAGATTTCTATAGTTGCGGAAATGATGGGCGGTTCATTTCCTGCATACGATTTTTCAAAGGCAGCTTTGCTTGCGGGAAAGAACGTTGTTACATCCAACAAAGAGGTTGTTGCAAGATTTGGTACGGAGCTTTTATCCATTGCCAAAGATAACAACGTAAGATACCTTTTTGAAGCAAGTGTGGGCGGCGGAATCCCCATAATCCGTCCTATCAACAATGATCTTGTTTCAAATAAGATCACGTCAATTGACGGAATACTCAACGGAACCACCAACTATATCCTTACTCAAATGAATCAGAACGGCACTGATTTCGCTAATGCTCTTTCGGACGCACAGGCAAAGGGTTATGCCGAAGCAGATCCAACTGCTGACATTGAAGGTCTTGATGCAGCACGCAAAATTGTAATTCTCTCTTCCCTTGCTTTTGGTAAGTGTGTATCTCCGGAAAAGATTTCTTGCAAAGGCATTACCGACATAACAGGTGATGATTTTGAGGTCGCCAAATCCCTCGGATACACAATAAAGCTCATAGGACACGCTGAGCAGATTGACGGAAAAATTTATGCCTCGGTTTCACCACGATTCGTTCCCCTTTCCAACCCTTTAGCTCACATATCCGACGTATATAACGGAATTTTAGTGGGTGCCAATATGCTTGACAAGGTACTGTTCTACGGCAAGGGTGCAGGCAAGCTCCCAACTGCGAGTGCTGTAGTTGCTGATATTATGGATATAGTTGAGAAAATGTCAAATAATCAGCTTCCCACCATCTCTTGGACAGATGCTGACAATAACGATATCGCAAGTGAAAACTCCTATCTGGCAAACAGATGCATTATAGTTGACGGACACTCATCTATCGGCACTTATTTTGCTTCCATTAATAAAACAGCAATCATTACGGACAGAATTTCAAATGACGATGCCGTATCTCTTGCTGAATCACTTAATTCAAGCTACAAGATTTATCCAATAATTTAATAGTCAGAGCTTCCTTTGGGAAGCTCTTTTTTTGAAATAATCAAGTGTTTCATTCTTTATTTCTTTGTTCATTCTGCCCAATATATAAAGATTCATCAAAGTCATTAGTCCAACTGCAAGATCAGCTAACTGCCAAACGGATCCAAGCTGAATAAATGAACCGATAAACACGGTAAATATATATACGCAAAAGTACGCTTTTTCAATCGCTTTGTTTGTTGAAACAAAGTAGATACATTCCTTTCCGTAATAGCCCCAGCAAATTACTGTAGCAAAAGCAAACAAAAAAACAGATATTGATAAAAGGATCCCGCTTGTTTTGCCAAGAGAGACATTAAATGCCGTAAAAACCATTATCATAGGATTGTCAGTAAATAAAAATGCCGAATCTATATTTATCAAAATTACAAAAGCTGTAACGGTACAAACAATAATTGTATCAATAAAAACCTCGATTATCCCCAAAAATCCCTGCTCACAGCACGAATCGGAATTTGAGGTTGCGTGTGCTGTCGGTGCAGTGCCACACCCTGCTTCGTTGGAAAACAGCCCCCTTATAGTACCATATCTCAATGCTTTTGAAACAAGAAATCCCATTCCACCACCGCTAACGGCAGATACGGAAAATGCTCCATCAATGATTTCTGTAAACACATCCGGTATTTTTTCATAGGATCCGATAATTGATACCAAAGACATACCGATATATAAAACACTGACAAAAGGTACAAGCTTCTCGCATAAGGAAAATATCTTTTTCCCGTTGAAGAAAAATACTATTACTGATAAAACTGCAATAATTACACCGATAAGCATAGGTTTTATATTAATTGCGGTCTGAAAGGATTCTGCTATGGCATTGGATTGAATTATTGAACCCATAGTAAATCCGTTAAGCAAGCTTAAGGCACAAAAAACAAAAGTATAAACTATGCCAAGCACATTTTTCTTATGTGAGTAAAAATAGTCCTTCATATAGTACATTGCACCGCCATAGCCTGCTCCGCTACGGGTTCTGCGATGCAGCATAGCCAGCACAACCTCACTGTATTTTAATATCATAGCGAGAAAGGCACTTATCCACATCCAAAAAACAGCCCCCGCACCGCCAAGCGCTATAGCTGAAGCCACACCCACAATATTCCCCACACCGAGTGTTCCTGCCAATGCAAAAATAACTGCTTTTATGGGTGAAACTCCGCTTGTACTGTGTTTTTTGAAAATCGAACGCAGAACGATAATCGGATTTTTCAGAGGGTGCCCCTTAAGTTTAATAAAGAAGAAAACGGAATAAATCAAAAGAGCAATCGGCACAAGTGTTCCTGACAGATAACTATTAATAATCTCCATTTTTTACTACTCCTTCATCTTTTTTCTATATCTTATTGAATTTTTCAAAAATTTATGATATAATAATATAGTTAGCATAAAATATTTATGAATTTACTTATTTGGGAGGAATATACAATGACAATCAGACCACTTGCAGACAGAGTTGTAATAAAGCTCGTAGCTGCCGAAGAAAAAACAAAATCAGGTCTTATCCTTACTGCTTCTGCACAGGAAAAGCCTCAGATTGCTGAGGTTATTGCAGTTGGTCCCGGTGGACTTGTTGACGGACATAACGTAGAAATGACAGTTAAGGTTGGCGACAAGGTAATTACAAGCAAATATTCGGGAACTGAGGTAAAAGCAGACGGCGTTGAATATATTATTGTAAAGCAAAGCGATATTCTCGCAATAGTTGAATAATTGGAGGCACATTATGGCAAAGGAAATTATTTACGGAATTGAAGCAAGAAATGCACTCTCCCGTGGAGTTGATAAGCTTGCAGATACAGTTAAAATCACACTCGGTCCCAAGGGTAGAAACGTAGTTCTTGACAAAAAATTCGGTGCTCCCCTCATCACAAATGACGGTGTTACCATCGCCAAGGAAATCGAGCTTGACGATGCTGCTGAAAATATGGGGGCACAGCTTGTTAAAGAGGTAGCAACAAAAACAAACGATGCTGCCGGTGACGGTACAACTACGGCAACCGTTCTTGCTCAGGCACTTATTCGTGAGGGTATGAAGAACGTTACAGCGGGTGCTAATCCAATGATTTTGCGTAAAGGCATCAAAAAAGCCGTTGACCGTGCAGTTGAATGCCTTGTGGCTAATTCAAAGAAGGTAAACGGTTCTGCCGATATTGCAAGAGTTGGTACAATCTCAGCAGGTGATGAGCTTATTGGTGAGCTTATCGCCGATGCTATGGAAAAGGTTACGTCCGACGGTGTAATAACTGTTGAAGAATCACGTTCTGCCGACACATATTCAGAGGTGGTTGAGGGCATGCAGTTCGACCGCGGTTATCTCTCGCCTTATATGGCAACGGATATGGATAAAATGGAGGCGGTTATTGACGATGCTCTAATTCTTATCACGGATAAGAAAATTTCAAATCTTCAGGAGATACTCCCTGTTCTCGAACAGGTTATCCAGGCGGGCAGAAAGCTCCTCATCATTGCCGAGGACGTTGAAGGCGAAGCTCTTACAACTCTTGTTCTCAACAAGCTTCGCGGCACGTTCACTTGCGTTGCTGTAAAAGCTCCCGGCTTTGGCGACAGAAGAAAAGAAATGCTTAAGGATATCGCCATTCTCACGGGCGGCGAGGTTATTTCAAGCGAAATCGGACTTGAGCTCAAGGACGCATCCATTGAATATCTCGGTCACGCACGTCAGATTAAGGTTAACAAGGATACAACAATTATCGTTGACGGTGCAGGTCATCCCGATGATATTACTGCAAGAGTTCATCAGATAAGAAATGCTCTTGAAATCACAACGAGCGAGTTTGACAAGGAAAAGCTTCAGGAACGTCTTGCAAAGCTCTCCGGTGGTGTTGCAGTTATCAAGGTTGGTGCTGCTACCGAGGTTGAAATGAAAGAAAAGAAACTCAGAATTGAGGATGCACTCAATGCAACACGTGCTGCAGTTGAAGAAGGAATCGTTGCAGGCGGCGGAACTGCATATCTCAACGTAATTGATGAGGTTGCTAAGGTTGCAGAAACCGTTGAAGGTGATGAAAAAACGGGCGTTATGATCGTTCTTAAAGCTCTTGAAGCACCCGTAAGACAAATTGCCGACAATGCAGGTCTTGACGGTGGCGTTATCGTTCACACAATCAAGAACTCCGGCAAGATCGGTTGGGGCTTTGATGCATACAAAGAGGAATATTGCGATATGGTCGCTTGCGGCATAGTTGACCCCACAAAAGTAACTCGCTCTGCCCTTCAAAATGCTGCTTCTATTGCTTCTACAATCCTCACAACTGAAAGCGTTGTTTGTGATAAGAAGGAAGAAAATCCCGCACCCGCAGCACCTGCAGGTATGGGTGGGATGTATTGATTGAATAAAAAAGATAAGGAACACTCAATTGAGTGTTCCTTGTTTTATTATTCTTGAGTTTTTATCCATTATAAATCACAAAAAACCCGATGGAAAATCCATCGGGTTTTAATGTTTTAGTTTGTAAACTTCTCTTCGTAATCATTGATTGCCTGCTGGATGATCTCAAGAGCTTTATCTCTGTCATAGAGAGATTTTACTGCTGTTTTCTTATTCTCAAGCTGTTTATACACCTTGAAGAAATGCATAATTTCATCGAAAATGTGTGAAGGAAGGTCATTAACTGAATTATAATCCTTTGATGTAGGATCGTTCACGAGAACTGCGATGATCTTATCGTCAATGTCGCCACCGTCAACCATTCGTACAACACCGATAGGTCTTACCTTACAGAGTGTCAATGGATAAAGAGGGGGTGAGAAAAGAACGAGAACGTCAAGGGGGTCCTTGTCGTCAGCGTATGTTCTCGGAATAAATCCGTAGTTTGCAGGATAGTGAGTTGATGTGTAAAGAACTCTGTCAAGCTTTATAAGACCTGTTTCCTTATCAAGCTCATATTTGCATTGCGAGTCCCTGGGGATCTCAATTACAACAGTAAATTCCTCGGGGGTGATTTCTCTTGGGTCAATGTCATGCCAAATATTCATATTCTATCCTCCTGATTATTTTACAAAATCAAATTCAAAATCATAAATCGAAACGGTATCACCGTCAACGCATCCGTGCTTTTCGAGCTCTTCAAAAACTCCGCTTCTATAAAGGATCCTTTGGAAATAGTTGAGTGATTCATAGTCCGAAAAGTTGATCTGTCCCATAAGATTGAAGAGCCATTCGCCCTCAACTACGAACATTCCATTTTCACGTCTGATTGTAGTTTCCTTAGCTCCGCCAACATACGCATCCTCGGGCTCATATTCTGCCTCGTATATAGTCATTGGGGGCAATTCGCGAAGCTCATCTGCAGTGTATCTGATAAGCTCGTCAAGGCCCTCTCCCGTTGCTGCGGAAACGTACATAAGAGTCCATCCGTTCTCTTTTACGTACTTTTCAAATGCTTTAACATCAACAAGCTCGGGGTCCAGTACATCAGTTTTATTCGCAGCAATAATCTGTTCACGCAAAGCAAGTGCGGGGCTGTATCTTTCAAGCTCGGTATTTATCTTTATAATATCGTCAATGGGATCGCGTCCCTCAAAGCAAGAAATGTCAACAACGTGCCAAAGAAGTCTGCATCTGTCAATATGACGAAGAAATGCGTGACCAAGTCCTGCTCCGTCTGCCGCACCCTCGATAAGTCCCGGAATATCAGCTGCCACGAATCCACTTTCGCCACCCGTTGAAACAACACCGAGATTTGGTGAAAGAGTTGTGAAGTGATAGTCGGCAATTTTGGGCTT
>JAZNWX010000128.1:0-2620 GCA_045593575.1 Eubacteriales bacterium
GATTTTTAAAATACGTATCATATCCAACTATGAGTGATGAAAACAGTGAAACTGTTCCAAGCACAGAAAAACAGCTTGTTTTGAGCCGTGCTATTGCGGATGAACTTATTGTCCTCGGACTTAAAGAGGTTGAGCTTGATGATAAGGGTTATCTTTATGCGACTTTGCCGGCAAACGTTGATAATTCAACTGTAACACTCGGACTTGTAGCACACGTGGATACAAGTGATGCCTGTGCTGATTATCCAATAAAAACAAAGATAGTAAAATATGATGGTAATAACATCTGCCTTAACGAAGAAAAGGGTATCTATCTTACAAAAGAAGAATACCCCGCACTTAATAAATATATTGGCGATGATCTTATCGTAACAGATGGTACAACACTCCTGGGTGCTGACGATAAAGCAGGTGTTTGCGCAATCGTTTCTGCAATTGAAAATATAATTGAAAGTGGAGTTCCTCACGGAAAAATCAGAATTTGCTTTACTCCCGATGAAGAGATCGGACGTGGAGCAGATCATTTTGACGTTGCAAAATTTGGTGCAGATTACGGATATACAGTGGACGGCGGTGCTCTTGGTGAAATTGAATACGAAAACTTCAATGCCGCAAGTGCAGTAGTTAAATTCAACGGAGTATCGATTCATCCCGGCTCTGCTAAGGATAAGATGAAGAATGCATCTCTTATGGCGATGGAGTTCAACGCACTTTTGCCCGCAGATGAAATTCCTGCAAAAACCGAAGGATATGAGGGATTCTTCCACCTTATTGAAATGAGTGGCGAGTGTGAGAATGCAACCCTTGTATATATTATTCGTGATCACGATATTGAGAAATTTAATGCAAAAAAAGAACTCCTCCTTGCGTGTGCAGAAAAAATCAATGAAAAATACGGAGAGGGAAGCTGTGTAGCTACAGTTAAGGACTCCTACTTCAATATGAAGGAAATCATTGATAACCATATGTACACAATTGACCGTGCAGTTGAAGCTATGGAGCAAGTTGGTGTTAAGCCGATTATTATGCCCATTCGTGGCGGTACTGACGGTGCTCGTCTGTCCTTTATGGGCTTGCCTTGTCCCAACATTTGCACGGGAGGAGAGAATTTCCATTCTCGTTTTGAATATCTCTCGGTTCAATCTCTTCATAAGGTAGTTGAAATAGTAGAAAAACTCATAATCAATGCGACTTATGCTGAAAGGAAATAAAAATGGCTAAATTATATTTTAAATACGGAGCTATGGGCTCTTCAAAGACTGCAAACGCACTTATTACAAAATTCAATTACGAAGAAAGAGGAATGAGAGTTTGGCTCATCAAACCCTCAATTGATGACCGTGACGGAGCAGATATTATCCGTTCAAGAATTGGACTTGAACAAAGAGCCCAGATAATTACTCCCGATATGGATATTTATGAGGAATTCAAAAGCCACGTAAGTACACACGCAGTAATTGCCGATGAATGTCAGTTCTTCACAAGTGTGCAAATAGATCAGTTGCGCCGCATAGTTGACGAGCTTGATATTCCCGTGCTTTGCTTTGGACTCAGAACTGACTTCTTGACACATACTTTTGAAGGTAGCCACCGTCTTTTTGAGGTTGCTGACTCAATTTCAGAGATAAAGACAATTTGCACCTGCGGTAAAAAGGCAGTGGTAAACGCACGAATTGATGGTAATGGCAAGGTCGTAACCGAGGGCGGACAGATCCTAATAGGCGGCAACGATTCCTACGTTGCAATGTGCCACGCCTGCTGGAAAAAGGCGACTAAGGAGTAAAATACCAAGAAAAGGGATAGCTCAATGAAAACCACTTCAATAAATATATTTACTCACGCTATTCCTTGTTATAATCGTTGTAGTATAAGATATTAAAAAACCGACAGTAAAACTGTCGGTTTTTTCTTAAATATCAATCTCAATAGAAACAGGACAGTGGTCACTACCCATAATTTCGGTGTGGATCTTGGCTTCCTTTACCTTGTCTAAAATACGGTTTGAAACCACAAAATAGTCAATTCTCCAACCAACATTCTTTTGTCTTGCCTGGAACATATAGCTCCACCAAGAATATTCAACCTTGTCGGGATAAAGAGAACGGAATGTGTCAGAAAAACCGCTTGCCAAAAGCTCAGAAAATTTTCCTCTCTCCTCATCGGTAAATCCCGCAGAGAAGTGATTTGTCTTGGGATTCTTAAGGTCTATTTCACAATGAGCGACGTTCAAGTCTCCACAGTAAATCACAGGTTTGACCTTATCAAGCTCCATCATATAGTTCCTGAGTGCATCCTCCCAAGTCATTCTGTAATTAAGTCGAGTCAACTCTCTTTGAGAATTAGGTGTGTATACGTTCAAAAGATAAAAATTATCAAATTCAAGAGTTATCGCCCTACCTTCGTTGTCGTGTTCATCTATACCAAGCCCGTACTTTACAGAAATGGGCTCGTGCTTTGTGAAAATAGCAGTGCCGCTGTAACCTTTTTTCTCAGCACTATACCAATACTGATGATATCCTTCGGCATTAAATTCCGCTTGACCGGGTTGCATTTTTGACTCTTGGATAGAGAAGAAATCTGCATCCTCGTTATTGAAAAAATCGGCAAATCCTTTATTCAA
>JAZNWX010000129.1:0-2394 GCA_045593575.1 Eubacteriales bacterium
TTACATCCGATACAAGCATTTGCACAGTGCTTACGTGCATCGGCACCCTTCTCCTTATTGGAGCAGAAGTTTGCAACCACCGCATCCTTGGGGAGCATTGTGATTATGTGCTTAGGACAAACCTTTGTACAAGCACCGCATCCGATACAAGCTCTGGGATCGATGTGAGCGATTCCATCTCTTATGCAGATAGCATCTGCGGGACAAACGTTTACACAGTCGCCACATCCAACACATCCGTAGATACAAGAACCACAACCACCGAAAAGCATACTTTCAGCGATACAATTCTGCATGCCGTCATAATCTGCCTTGGGAGATGTTGCCTCACAAGTACCGTTACAGTGAACGAACGCTACCTTGGGAGCAGCCGCTTCAGCCTCAACACCGAGAACCTCGGAGAGTGCCGCAACAGTATCCGCACCGCCGGGTACACAAAGGTTGGGAGCTGCTCTGCCCTCGGCTACTGCCTTAGCATAGTCATCACAACCCTTAAATCCGCACGCACCGCAGTTTGCACCGGGGAGTGCTTCTCTTACCGCCTTAACCTTGGGATCGTCCTCAATACCAAAGAAATGTGTAAAGAGAGCAAGTAAAACTCCAAGGAAAAGACCAATACCTGCAACTACAAGGAAAGCTGTCAATATTTCCATATCTCTTCAACCTCCTATTAAGCAAAAAGTTTTTCAACGATTCCTGTCAAGCCCATAAATGCAAGTGACAAGAAGGATGCCGCAACAAGTGTAATTGCAACACCTCTGAAGGGCTTTGGAACCTTTGTTTCATCAATTCTGGAACGAACTCCCGAGAAGAGTACCATCGCAAGAAGGAATCCAAGACCGCATCCAAGCGAGTTTACCATTGACTTGAGGAAATCATAACCGTCATTGATATTGTTGATAGCCACACCAAGCACTGCACAGTTTGTTGTAATCAACGGAAGATATACACCAAGTCCTGCGTGGAGTGATGGAATGAATTTTTTAAGAACGATTTCAAGCATCTGAACAAGAGATGCGATGATAACGATAAATACGATTGTCTGCATATATCCAAGTCCCGCAGGATTAAGGATGTACTTCTGTATGGGCCAGGTTGCAGCAGTTGCAACAAGCATTACTACAGTAACTGAAATACCCATACCTGTTGCCTGATCTATTTTCTTAGATACACCGAGGAAGGGGCAGATACCAAGGAATCTTACCAAAACATAGTTGTTAACCAAAACAGCTGACAACATTATTACAATTAAACCTTTAATAGCTTCCATTTACGCTTCCTCCATTTCTCCGCCACAAGCGGCAGGATTACAAGTTGCACGTGAAGGACAGCCCTCGCAAGAGAATGATCTCTTTTTAGGTGCCTTACCATTAGTTACAACGTAGACAACGGCAATGAGAATTCCGTATACAAACAAGCCGCCGGGGGCCTTTGTAAGGAATGCGATCTTATAGGGCTCAAGGAAAGGAATTGCAATTCCTGCAAAGCTTGCCGCACCGAGAACCTCACGAATAAGTGCCATTGAAACAAGAGCAAGTGTGAAACCGATACCCATACCAACGCCGTCAAGTGCACTCTTTCCAACAGAGTTCTTACTTGCAAACATCTCAGCTCTGCCAAGAATGATACAGTTAACAACTATAAGAGGAAGATATACACCAAGCATCTTATCAAGCTCGGGTAAGAATGCTTGAACAATCATCTGAACGATTGTAACGAAGCCCGCGATAATTACGATATAGGAAGGAATACGAACACTGTCGGGAATCACTTTACGAAGTGCAGAAATGAGCATATTTGAGCAGATAAGAACTATCATTGCCGCAATACCCATACCGAAAGCACCGAATACGTTTGTAGTCGTTGCAAGAACGGGGCAAGTACCCAACACAAGCACGAGTACAGGGTTTTCTTTAAGAATACCCCTTGTAATAACTGAAAGGTTACTGTTTTTACTCATTAGTTTGCACCTCCTTCTTCAAATATTGCAACCGCCTTAAAGGCATTTTCAATCGCCTTATGATAACCGTCGGTTGTATAAGTTGAACCTGCAATAATAATTTCTTCATAGTTTTCATTATTCTTGCCTGCGAACTGACCGTAGAATTCTTCAGTTCCGCATACGTCACCAAAGCCCTTTGATTCGCTCTGGTAAACTGTATAGCAGTCAATGATTCTGCCATCGGCTGTAAGTGCGATGCGAATGATGATATATTCACCCGATGCACCGTAGTCGCTTGAGGCCTTCTTACCAAAGCCGGGACCTTCAACCTCGAGAACGTAAACACCACTATTTGTAACAAGAGCAGATTTAACTCTCTTGGAAACACGGTCATAAGCTCTGGGATCAAGCTCTGTCAATGTTGTTGCCTTGATTGTTGCAATTGCGTTTGC
>JAZNWX010000130.1:0-5096 GCA_045593575.1 Eubacteriales bacterium
CCCATACATTCACAGCAGCAGTCCGCACAAATCATTGACGTACAGCAGTCAAGATCACAGCAACCGTTTGACTGATAGGTTCTGTAGGAACCGTGCTGCTGACTTCTTGAACGGAACATATTTCTTGCGTTCTGATATTCGTGATTATTCGGCTCCATATCGCAAGCCATATCAAAATATCTTTGTGCATCCGCATAATATCCCTTTTTTACCATTACGCAAGCATAAAGATAATGCCATTCCGCATTTCTTGTGTTCTGGGGAGTTGAGATGAGCATCTGCTCAGCTTCAAACATATTACCTGAGTTGATAAGCTGACGTACTCTTGTATAAAACTCACTGCTTGATGACGTACCCGGATTAAATCCACCTCTGCCGGAAGTGTTTTTGTTCTGTGAAGAACCGTTTCTCATCTTCTGGATTTCATCATAGGCGGCATTTACTTCCTTCATCTTTTCGTTTGCAAGGTCTGCCAGATCGCTGTCTGCAAACTTATCGGGATGATACTTTTTAACAAGAGCACGGTATGCGTCTTTAATTTCTTCATCTGAGGCGTTAGGTGAAACGCCAAGCACCTGATATGGATCTTTCATTTGTTCTCTCCTCTATATAAATTTACTTTTTTTCTTCTTTTTTAAAATTCTTCTTGCAAATTCTATCAACACTGGCAGGCATTCCAAGGCACAAAATATTCTTCACAGTTTCAGATCGGTTTTTATCGCCATCGTCATCAAGAAGCTCAATGGCCGAAAAAGCAAGAGATAGTTCCGCCTCAAGCATTTTTGAAATTGAAATGAGATCGTCCTCGCTGAAATCCTTGCCCTCATAAAGCTCAACAAACGGATTATAACTTCCGCTTTTTCTGTCGTCAAAATAGTCATCAAACGCATCAACTATGTATATCCAGCGTCCGATTCTCTTGCCAATTTTTTCAGCAATCAGCTTTTTCTCACCTTCAAATCCGTATGCGAGAAGTCCTGCCATCATATCACCGAACACCTCCGCAGGTGCGTCGATTGATTTTGTTCTATCCGCTTCAATCTGGGATATAATGTCAAGCTTTTTTGAAATAAAATCAGCCATAGATGGAATTCCGTCAAATGACTTCATATCCATTCTTGAAAACATCAGCTGGCAAATCTTAGCTAAAAGTCGCTTAGCTCCCTTTTCATCGTTGACATTATCAACTATTTTTCCAAAGGCAAGCTGTGCACTGACGTATGCTGAATACTCCATTTGTGGATTTATTTTTACTGTATTGATCTTTTTTATCGGATGCCTTACGCATCTCTTTTTAATAAACTCTACCTTGGTGCCATCGATCATTTCACGGACAAGCACGAAAAAGGTCACGTCGTAGCTAAGTGTTAATCTTGAAAGACAACCCGTGCATTTGCCCATTGCATGACAAAGTCCGCAATAAGTTGCCCTGTAATAATCATATTCACGAATACGCAAAGAGGGTTTATCAACAATTACATAACCAAACATTCATATCCCTCCTTAAAAAATTATTGACAATATTTTGTATATGTGTTAAAATATCCATAGAAACCAATCTAACAAGGAGATTACTATGGCAAAAAGTCAAAAATGGTCGATAGAGCTTGGCGGCGAGATGCATTCGGTTGCATACACACCACGCACACTTTTCTCTAAAGCTAAAATAAAAATCAATGATAAAACGTATCCTATTCACTCTGCAAAGCTCTTTGGCCCAAGCCAAGAGGTATTTATGCTTGGAGGTGAGAGAGCAATAATTTCTATCGCTGACGATAAAAAAGCAACCCTCACCGTCGATAATGAAATAATCAAAGAGATTTAATCTTCAGATAGCTGATGAAACATCAGCTATCTGTTTTTTTTATCAGCTAGGTCTGCCGCCGGGGACTCCACCCATTTGCGATCCCTGACCGCAAATATAGGCATCAAGGGTTACACTACCGCAACTTTCGCCACCTGATTGAGTGGTGTTGTATGCATAACCGTTTTCGTCAAGTCCCTCTACTGTAGCATTCTGATAGAAGGTATATGTCTTTCCAACCTCAATCTCGGGTGCTGAAAACAGTGCACCGTTGAATGATTTTGTGGATCTGAAAGCAAGAATTACCTTGCCGTTTTCGTCACATATTGTCATAAGCGTGCCCGCAGAAAAGCTTCCGCTGCTTCTTACAAGAACACTTCCCTGCGTTGCATTGCTGAAGTTCTGTGCCATATCACTTGTGCTGAGTGCAACTACTGTTCCACCTGTTATTGATGCACTTGATGAATAGTCAAAAGCACCGTTTCCACCGCGTGAAGGACCGTCAATAAGAAGGACGCCACCACTCACGTTTAATGATCCGTTGGCATCAATACCGTCACCTTCAGCGCGAACAATGATATAACCGCCGCTTATGTTAATGCTTCCTGCAGTTGATTCAAATGCATCTCCTCCGGGACGTCCCGTGCTTTCGGTTGCTGTATCGTTACCACCCGACGCATTCATTCCGTCATCACTTGAATTAACCTCAATATTACCGCCACTTATGGTGATATTGGTTGCTTCAAGTCCCTCATAGGATTCTTCAATTATAAGCTTACCGTTGGTAACCTCAAGGGTATTGTTTGCATGCACACCATCATCTGCACTGTAAATTGAAATATCACCGCCGGACACAAGTATATCACCGTCGGAGTGCAATCCATCGTCCTGTGCATCTATTTCAAATACACCACCCGATATGGAAACACCTGTTATTCCTTTTACACCCTTTGCGGATGCTGTAGAAAGCGTTGATGTTGTTGTAATGTCGAAGGTTCCGCCCTCAATACTTGCTATTCCGTATGCCTGAATGGCATCATTTACCGAATTTATCACAAAAGCACCGCTTTGAATATAGATATATCCTAAGCCTGCATCTTCCATATTATCAGACTTAAGTCCGTCAGTTCCCGCATTTACGTTAACAGTTGCGTTCGCTATCTTAAGATAATCCTTACCGCAAATACCTGCTCCCTTTGAAGTAACATCAAAACTGCCTCCTGTTATTGTAAGACCGTCCTTACCTACAATTCCGTGGGCATTATTTCCGTTAACTGTAAGATTGCCTGATCCGTTAAAAACAAGCTCAGCCTTTGCAAAAATTGTACCGTCAACTATTGAATTACTCTCATAAAGAGTGTATGATGCACCGTCGGACAACGAGTTATTCGTTCCGTCTGCCAAAGTAACAGTTACCTTTTTAGCATTTTTAACAAGAATGGCGGGGCCATCTGAATTAGTTAATGTAAGACCGTTAAGAACCAACTTTATCTCCGATTTGGAGCTGTCAATGATTACAGAACCGTCTGAAGAGCTGCCCGAAAGCATGTAAGTTCCCTGTGCTCCGATACGGACGTCGGCACCTGATATTGATGCACCAACACCGTTAACACTTGCACTACTACCCGAAAAAACAACCTTTGTTGAGTTGCTCTCGTTGTAATCGGAATTAATGTCATCATCATCTATACCCGTATCAATGTCACCGAGAGCACCGCCGGCTACGGGCTTAGTTGTTGTCTCCGTATTATTCTGAGGACAGCCGCAAAGCAAGAGCATTGAAAGGATAAGACAAACAGATATTACAAGTATTTTTGCATTTTTCATTATAATTCCTCAGCATTTCCTTGAATTTTGAAAAGAGCTATTTCAAGATTACCGTTGCGAACCCGAAGCTCGTCGATAAATTCACGAACTTCTTCTTCGTTCTTCATTTCAATTCTGTATGTAAGCTTATACAAGCTTCCCATATTTGCACTCTTTACCGAAAGAAGCTCACTTCTCGAAGTATATTTCATAAAGAGGTCATCAAAAGTGCCGATAAAGTTTATATTTTCAGGAATGGTGATGCGAAGCTCCTGTGCCTTGTCGCTCTTCATTTTTATATTTGAAAGAAGCAAGAACAACGCACAAGAAACAAGTGTAAATATAACTGCGATGCCAAGGTATCCTGCCGCACAGGCAAGACCTGAGGTCATAGCAACAAATATTGCAATAATATCCTTTGCCTTAGCAGGAAGTGAACGGAATCTGACAAGTGAAAAAGCACCGGCAACAGCAACACCCATACCGATGCTTCCGTTAACCATAAGCATAACCGTTTGCACTGCAAAAGGCAAAAGCACAAGTGTTACGCGAAAGCTTTTTGTAGAGTATGAACGTACTGAGCTGACAAGAGCCACCAAAATTCCGCACAAAAGTGCTATTCCCGCACTCAGAAGATAATCCGTAACCTCTATGTTGGCTACAAATCCCTCAAGAAAAATATTATCAAAAATCTTATCCATCGTCTATTCCCTCTCTTTTTTCATAATGTCAAAATATGCGTGTGCATATTTTGAAAAGCTTCTTGGATATATTTTGCATTCCGACAGTGCCTCTGCCAACCACAGCGGCATAGCCCCGGGAGTTTTGATTTCTAAAATGAATTTATCTCGGTCAAGTATAGGAGTTCCCTCGTCAATATTATCCACCGTAGGAAAGCCGAATCTGTATCTCAGATTTTGGTCAAAGGTCAATCGCACGTCTGCGTTTTCTTCTGCAAAATATGCTTCTCTTTCACAAAGAATACAAACGTTTGGCTTGGGCTGACGATAAAATCTCATAAGATAGTCAATCTCACGCATAATCTGAGAATCAAACGGCATAACACCTGTTTCAATATACTCGGCTGCCTCACTCGGAATCATTGATACTCTGCGTTTATAGACAACCTTTTTGTATTTCTTTTTGATTTCAAAATACAGCGTTTCCTCCTGCCCGGGAGCACCGTAGCTTCTCAGTCTCAATTTTTCTTTGTACGATATCGCATCAATCGAATTTCTGATTAAAAGATAATCGGGTGTATCAAGATACAGTGAGCAAAGTGTGTTTTTTCCGTGTGCATCGGGTATCAGCTTATCTTTTATGACGCACATCAAACGTTCATAATCAGTTCTATTCAAAAGATACTTTTTCTCATATCTCTTGAATATCATAATATCCGTCATAATCCACCCTCCACACTTCAATATCATATTATTATAACACAAATATACAATATTGTAAATGAAAAAACTTAAAAAAACTTGAA
>JAZNWX010000131.1:0-5035 GCA_045593575.1 Eubacteriales bacterium
GTATCTCTACTGTTGCGAGGCAGAAATATTTTCGGGTGAGGAGGTGCTTGATAACGGTTGCACACGCTTTGGCTGCGGTAGCTTTGAGATAGACGCAAATCGCGGATTCATCCGTAACGGTGAGGAATATCCTCTTCGCGGTGTATCTCGCCACCAGGACAGATGGGGTGTTGGAAACGCTCTTCTTCCCGAGCATCATACAGAGGACATGGACCTCATTTGTGAGGTTGGTGCAACCACCATTCGTCTTGCTCACTATCAGCACGACCAGTTCTTCTACGACCTGTGTGACGAGCGCGGACTTGTAATCTGGGCGGAGATTCCTTATATTTCAAAGCATATGCCCACCGGACGCGAGAATACTATTTCGCAGATGAAGGAGCTTATCGTTCAGAATTACAATCACCCGTCAATAGTTGTTTGGGGACTTTCTAACGAGATTTCTATTGCCGGCTCTGACGATGATCTTCTTGAAAACCACAGAATTCTTAACGATCTTTGTCACGAAATGGACAAGACCCGTCTTACAACAATAGCTTGTGTTTCAATGTGCAAGATGGACGATCCCTATGTTCAGATTCCCGATGTGGTTTCCTACAACCACTATTTTGGCTGGTACGGTGGCGACACATCTATGAACGGACCTTGGTTCGACAAGTTCCACGCAAAATTCCCAAGCATTCCGATCGGATGCTCAGAGTACGGCTGTGAAGCACTCAACTGGCATACAAGCGATCCCAAGCAGGGCGACTATACAGAGGAATATCAGGCATTCTATCACGAGGAACTTATCAAGCAGCTCTTTACAAGAAAATATATGTGGGCAACTCACGTTTGGAATATGTTCGACTTCGGTGCTGACGCAAGAGCTGAGGGCGGTGAAAACGGACAGAACCACAAGGGCCTTATGACTATGGACAGAAAGTATAAGAAGGATTCTTTCTATGCTTACAAGGCATGGCTCCGTTCACCCGAGGAAGCACCCTTCGTTCACCTTTGCGGCAAGAGATACGTTGACAGAGTTGAGGATGTAACAAAGGTTACTGTTTACTCAAACCTTCCTGAGGTTGAGCTATTTGTTAACGGTGAATCCATCGGCAAGAAGACAGCTGCAGATCATTTCTTCTATTTTGACGTTGCAAATGTTGGCGAAAGCACTATCGTTGCAAAGGCAGGCGAATTTACCGATGAGGGTAAGATCCGCAAGGTTGCAGAAATGAATATGGACTACGTTCTTGTTGAAAAGGGTGCAGTTCTTAACTGGTTCGATATCGATGCTCCCGAAGGATATTTCTCACTTAACGATAAGATGAGCGATATTATGGATACATTGGCAGGTAAGTTGTGGTTTGCAAGTGTTGGTCTTCAGATGAAGAAGAAGATGAACGAAAACAAGGGTGAAGGCGAAAAGAGTGGCGGATTTGATATCGATCTTTCTTCTGCTGACAGCGGTCTTATGCAGATGATGGGCGGTTTCACTGTGCTTCGTCTTACATCAATGCTCGGAATGGCAAATATCTCCTTCACAAAGGAAGAGCTTCTTAAGATGAACAAGCAGCTTAACAAGATTAAGAAACCCAAGAATAAGAAATAAGATAATAAAAAATATCGAGAGCATTTGCTCTCGATATTTTTTATGCAAATAAATTCCAAGGAAGTGTGTAAAAGTCGGGATCCTTCTCAAAATCATATTTTATGCCCTTGTAAACAAAGGCAATCCTATTTGCCCATAGAGCAAAGTGAGGAGCTTTTTCGCGAGAACCGTATTTCCCGTCGGCGTAAATTGGCATACCTCTTGAAGAAAGCTGGGCACGAATCTGATGAAATCTGCCCGTGTTAAGCTTAATTTGCAGGAGTGTGAAGGTCTTTTCACCAACCGCCACCGTCTTTTTCACCTCATAATCAAGCGAAGCGAGCTTGGATCCTCTGCGTTCATTATTGATAACAAATGCTTTTTTCTGCGTGCTGTCTTTAAAAAGATAGTCCGTCATATTTCCGCACTTACTTTCAGGCATACCGGAAGCAATTGTGACATAGTGCTTTTCAAATCCATTCTTTTCAGAGATAAGACGGGAAAAATCTGCCGCTGCATTTTTGTTTCGTGCATAGAGAATCAAACCTCCCGTTGCTCTGTCAAGACGGTGAACAACGAAAATATCAGTTTTTTCGTTGCATTCTTTCAGATGTGCAGCAAGAAGTGAGGTCATATCCTCATCTCCCGAGGTGTCGGGCTGTGATGGAACCCCCTGCGGCTTTACGCAAACGATAAAATCCTTGCTTTTATGTAAAATATCTATCATTCTTTTGGATAATCCTCTGGTGCAAGGATATAAATATCCTTCAGATTTCTGTACTTTTGGTCAACGTCAAGACCGTAACCGAATACAAATTCATCTGGGATGGTGAAGCAGCAGTAATCGGGGTTCAAATCCACCTTTCTTCTTGAGGGCTTGTCAAGAAGTGTACAAATCTTAATTGATTTGGGCTGACGGGATGAGAGCAATCTTTTAAGATATGAGAGAGTGTTTCCGCTGTCTATAATATCCTCAACGATGATTACGTTTTTACCGCAAATGCTTTTGTCAAGGTCCTTGAGCATTTTAACCTCACCTGACGAGGTTGTGCCCGAGCCGTAGCTTGAAATTGCCATAAAATCCATAGTGAGAGGGAGAGAAACCTCGCGTGTGAGGTCGGAATAAAAATGGATGCATCCCTTAAGAATTCCTACAAAAAGAACCTCTTCACCGTTATAATCGGCAGTAATTTTTTCAGCAACCTCTTTGATTTTTGTTTTAAGGTCATTTTCGCTAATAAGTATTTTTGCGTGTTCTGTAAGCATAATTACCTCCAACAACGTTATTTAAAAAAATACAATGACAGTATACCATATTTTTCGCTTTCTTGCAACAAAAAAATAAAAAAATATTCAACAAATATTAATAAAACGGTTTTTTATATCTACTTGACACGGCACATAAAAATGTGATACAATATAATGATAAAATTTGTTCTTTTGAAAGGATAGATATGAAAATTGGATTTGTTTCACTCGGCTGTCCAAAGAATCAGCTCGATGCTGAGGTAATGCTTCATGAGCTTGTTATGGCAGGTTATGATCTTACCGCGGACGAAACCGAGGCAGACGTCGTTATTATAAATACCTGTGGATTTATTGAATCTGCAAAAAAAGAGGCGATTGACAATATTCTTGATATTGCCTGGCTCAAAGAAAACAGAGATTTGAAGGGACTCATCGTTACCGGCTGTCTTGCCGAAAGATACCGCAACGCAATTCTTGACGAGTTTCCTGAGGTTGACGCAGTACTCGGTGTCGGAAGCATACACAATATTGCAGAAGCTGTAAAAAAAGTTTTAGACGGTGAGAGATACACCTCATTTGAAGATAAAAACTGTGTTCGTCTTGGTGGGGACAGAGTGCTTACCACTCCCGAATATGCGGCATATATAAAGATTGCAGAGGGATGCGATAACCGCTGCACATATTGTGCAATTCCTTCAATCAGAGGTAAATTCCGTTCACGTCCGATGGAGGATATTATTGCCGAGGCAAAGGATCTTGAATCCCTCGGTGTTAAGGAGCTTACACTAGTAGCTCAGGACACAACAAAGTACGGTCAGGATATTTACGGCGGTTATAAACTAGCCACTCTTTTGCATAAGCTTACTGAAGAGACTGATATTCCCTGGTTCAGGATTCTTTATTGCTATCCCGACAAAATCACCGATGAGCTCATTGCCGAGATAAGGGATAATGACAGAATATGCAAGTATATTGATCTTCCAATGCAACACATCGCTGACGGAGTACTTAAAAAGATGAACCGTCACGGTGGAAGTGCTCTCATTCGTGAAGTTGTTGCAAAATTGCGAAAGGAAATTCCTGACCTTGTTATCAGAACAACGTTCATTGTGGGCTTCCCCGGTGAGACTGATGAAGATTTCACAGAGCTTTGCGAGTTTGTAAATGAGCAGAAATTTGAGCACGTTGGCGTGTTCACTTATTCAAGAGAAGAGGGAACACCCGCTTATAAGATGGAGCAGATAGACGAGCAGATAAAGATTGACAGATTTGATATTCTTATGAGAGATCAGCTTGAAATCAACGAAGAGAATAATAAAAAGAAGCTCGGTACTGTAATAAAGGTGCTTTGTGAGGATTTTGATCCCGTAAGCGAAAGCTATTATGGAAGAAGTGAGGCAGATGCCCCCGATATTGACGGAAAGATTTATTTTTACGGTGAAAAAGGAATTTTGCCGGGAACCTTTGTTGACGTTAAGATTGACGAGGTTCTTGAATACGATCTTTGTGGAGAGGTAATTAAGATTTATTGATTTTGAAAGGAAAATTATTATGAATTTACCGAATAAATTAACTGTTTTGCGTTTGTGCTTGGTTCCCGTTATAGTGGTAGTATTGCTTTTACCCGTGGAGCCGCTTACAAGTATTCTGGGTGCAATTATTTTTATTGTGACCTCGTTTACTGACTTCCTTGACGGAAAAATTGCAAGAAAATACGGACTCATAACTGATTTTGGTAAATTCCTTGATCCGCTTGCAGATAAGTTTATGGTGCTTGCGGCTATGATGTGCATTATGTACCGTTCTCATTCCAACCCACTTTTGTTTAACATTTTTATGTGGCTGGTTATGATAACGGTGTTCCGTGAGCTTGCAGTTGCGTCAATTCGACTTATTGCAGCAAAAAATGCGAATATTGTAGTTGCCGCAAATATGCTTGGAAAAATTAAAACGGTTTCGCAAATTCTTTGCGTTACTGCTGCCCTTGTTGAGCCTGAGCTTGCAGCAATCGGAATTTCATTCTTCAATTTCTGTCCGATAACAATAGTCTCAAGTGCAATAACACTTGTTATGACGGTTTGGTCGGGTATAGTTTACATAGCTACTTATTGGAAATATCTTGATAAAAAAATGTAAAATAACAAAAACACCTGCCCGTGCAGGTGTTTTTTGGTTTACAAAACATAAAAAATATGGTAAAATTAAAAAAAAAAG
>JAZNWX010000132.1:0-5885 GCA_045593575.1 Eubacteriales bacterium
GGCCCTTTTCTTTTTGCAAAGCTTTTTCTTTTGAGCCTTTTTCCTCAAAAGAAAAAGCGTCTATCAAGTCTTGATACCAAAAGGGTTTAGCCGCTTTTCTTTGCCATTAGAGGCACCCTCTTTCTTGCCTGACTTACGTCAGCCATTTGCTTACGCAAAACCGAAAGCGAAAAGCTAACAAAAGAAATGCCGATTCGCCTACGCGGCGGGCGCCACTACTCGTGGAGAGCCACCTTTGAAAAGGTGGACGAAACAACAGCTTTGGTTTGTGCGAACATCCCAATAAACCCAAATTTAAATGTTTGATAAAAAAATAACAAAAACACTTGATTTTTATGAACAATTGTGATATACTATCCAAGGTTATTAAATTCTTAACAAAGGAGTATATAAAAAATGGGACATTTAACAGGTAAAACAGCGATAATCACAGGTGCCGGTTTCGCTACTCTTTCTGACGGAAGATGCGGCTCAATCGGTTACGGTATCGCAACAGCTTATGCAAAAGAGGGCGCTAACCTCGTAATCACAGGCAGAAACGTTGCTAAGCTCGAAAAGGCAAAGGAAGAACTTGAAAAGAACTATGGAATCAAGGTTCTTGCAATCGCAGCTGACATCAGTGCAGGTGCGGACAACGAAGCAACAGCAAATATGGTAGTTGCAAAGGCAGTTGAGGCATTCGGCAGAGTTGACGTACTCATCAACAACGCACAGGCATCGGCATCAGGCGTTACAATTGAAAACCATACAACAGAGCAGTTCGACCTTGCTGTGTATTCAGGTCTTTACGCAACCTTCTATTATATGAAGGCGTGCTATCCCTACCTTAAGGAAACAAAGGGAACAATTATTAACTTCGCATCAGGTGCAGGTCTTTTCGGCAACTACGGTCAGTGCTCATACGCAGCTGCAAAAGAGAGTATCCGCGGTCTTTCACGCGTTGCTGCAACTGAATGGGCAAAGGACGGTATCAATACAAACGTAATTTGTCCTCTCGCTTGGACTGCACAGCTTGAAAACTTCCAGAATGCATATCCCGAAGCATTCAAGGCAAACGTAAAAATGCCCCCCGCAGGACATTTCGGTGATTCCGAGCTTGAAATCGGACGTGTTTGCGTTCAGCTTGCACATCCCGACTTCAACTACCTCAACGGTGAAACACTCACACTTGAGGGTGGAATGGGACTTCGTCCTTAATTCTGAAAATCAAAAAGCCCGCCAAATGGCGGGCTTTATTTTTTATTTGTTAATTGTATTTATCCTGCTCGATAAGGAGCTTGATTGCTTCAACAGCCACGCGAATTGCCGCTTCCGTGTCAACATTGTGCGTGTCGTCGGTGTCAAGTCCCGCGTCGTATCTTTCCTGATTCCAAACAACAGAGAAAACACCGCCCGTGCGAACTCTGAGAAGAGAGCCGACAACGAAAAGTGTACCGCTTTCCATTTCAGATGCCTTTACACCGAGCTTTTTCCACGCATCCCACTGAGCGAGAAGCTGGGGAGCTGTCGGCATCTTTGCAGGTCTGTGCTGACCGTAGAAGGAGTCCTTCGCCTGAACAACACCAACGTGAACGTCGTGATCCTCCTTCTTTGCCGCTTCGCAAAGTGCAAAAAGCACGTCAGTTGAAGGAACGGCGGGGAACATAAGCGGTGCGTATTCAAGAGAGGTTCCGTCCTGACGAACAGCACCGTTTGCGACAACCACGTCGCCTGCCTTAACGTCAAGATCAATGCCGCCGCAGGTTCCAACGCGAATAAATGTTTCAACACCTACAGCAGTCAACTCCTCAACAGCGATGGCAGTTGAAGGACCGCCGATACCCGTTGAACAAACGCTCACCTTTTCACCGTTCAGATAACCGTTCCAGATGCAATATTCACGGTTTGTTGCAAGATATGTAGGATTGTCGAAGAATTTTGCTATTTTTTCACATCTTCCGGGGTCACCGGGAAGGATACAGTATTTGCCCACTTCACCGGGGGCGGCGGGAATGTGATATTGTTTACCTTCTGTCTGAAGCATATTATTTACCTCTCTTTTTCTTCTTTTTCTTATCGGTAGAAAAACCGAATCTGCCGATTTTTTTGCCAAGCTCATAGTATTCGCCGTGTGCGTATGCGATAAGACCTGCCTTTTCAAAGTGCATTTTGCCCTCTTTGTCGAAAAGCTCCTCGTCAACGTTAATCGCAACAATGTCTGCCATAAACATATCGTGTGAGCCAAGAGGAATAATCTCCGTCACCTTACATTCAATGGAGATTGGGCACTCCTCAATCATCGGGCAATCAACCTGCGTGCCCTTGACCTTTGTCAGCTTACATTTTTCAAATTTATTTACCTTCTTGCCCGTATAGATTCCGCAGTAATCCGCCTCTTTAACAAGCTGTGCGGGAGTGAGATTGATAATAAACTCTCCTTTTTCCTTAATTATATTATAGGAATGTCTTGTCGGGCGAACGGAAATATAGGTTTTGGGTGGGATGGTGTTAAGAATTCCCGTCCAGCCGATAGTGATGATGTTTGAATTTTCCATATCACCGCAGCTCACCATTGTCGGAGGCAGGGGAGAGAGCAGGGCACCACCCTTTAAAGTTTTCTTTGCCATTATTCGGTAATTTCCTCTATAGTAGTGATAACAACGTCTTTTCTGGGGCAGTTTTCATAATACCACATTCTTGTTGTTGTTTCAACGTTTGCGATTTTGTCAATTACCTCAAGTCCCTCATAAACCTTGCCGAATGCCGCATAGTGACCGTCGAGGTGAGGAGAACGTGCGTGCATAATAAAGAATTGGGAGGATGCTGAGTTGGGCATATTCGTTCTCGCCATAGAGAGAACTCCCTTTTCGTGCTTCAAATCGTTTTGAACTCCGTTTGCACGGAACTCACCCTTAATTGATTTTGCATCTTTTTTTTCAAAATCGGTGTCAAAGCCGCCGCCCTGGATCATAAATCCGGGAATGACACGGTGGAAGATGAGTCCGTCAAAAAACTTTTCTCGAACAAGTCCCATAAAGTTTTCAACCGTTATGGGAGCTATGTCGGGATAGAGCTCGGCACACATCTCGCCAAAGCCATCTACAATAATTTTTATTTTGGGATTACTCATAATTTTTCTCCTTTAGTTCACTCATATTTATTTGCTCGATTTTATCCTTGTAGGCAAGAGAGAAAAGCTCGTTGATCCGATCCTTTCTTCCCTTAAGATAGAGATATCCGAAAAGTGCTTCCATACCCGTTGCCATTCGATACTGACCGACGGTTGCGTTTTTTGGAGTGTTGGTGTGACCGATGTTTCTGCCCCTTCGATAAGCGGCATTTTCATCGTCCGTCAGCAAGGGAAGAATTATCTTCATCGCATCTGCCTGAGCTTCTGCCTTGACAAAGAGAAGAGCATAAAAATTCAAATTTTTAGCAGAAGAAACGCCTTTTTGAACAAGTGTTTCACGCACGCAAAGCTCGATTATGCTGTCGCCGAGATACGCAAGTGCAGCTGTGCTGATTTCTTCAATTGGCTTTGCCATTTTGTCACCACCCTTCGGGATAAACAATTATCTATTATAATAATATCATAACAAGTCCCGATTGTCAAGTTATGAATGATACAAAAAGCCCCACTCAACGAGTGGGGCATATTTTTGTTCGGTATTAAAGAAGATCACCCTGCTCGTTTGAGTGGAGCTTGATGAGTACGCCGTCCGTGCAATAAACTCTGTAATTGCCTGTATGACGGTTCCACTTTCTGTGCTTCTTTATTTTGTGCCATTCTTCCTTAGTGCCAAGGAACATAATGGACTTAAGGGCGAAGCATTCGCCGAATGCCTCACTGCCGAGCTTTTGAACGCTTGCGGGAATAACCACGGTTTCAAGTGCCTCGCAGTCCTCAAATGCCTTTTTGGGAATAGCGGGAATATTGCAGGAAAGAACAACGCGTTTAAGATGCTCTTGATTTTCAAACGCATACTTGCCGATGCTTGCGACCCTGACGTTACCAATGCTCTCGGGAACGGTCAGCTGATCTCTGGGATAAGTTTTATACACACCGGTGATGGACAAATCCTGTTTGCCCTTTCCGAATTCAACAACAAGGTCGTCGCTTGTTGTGTATCTTCCGTCGGGACAGTAGTAGAAGAGAGCACCGTTGATAACTACCTCATAGTTATCTGTGTGAGTGTGAGAAATCTTTCTTTCGTCAAAATCGAGAACCATAGCAAAGTCATACACCTTGTATCCCATTTCTTCGGGGGTGAGGTGAGTACTTGTCTCGGCATATCCGAAGTGACAGTAGAGCAGGTCTGCCTTCTTGTCATAGTCATAAGCTATAACAACGTGACCTTCATTTCTATTCAATGATAAGCCAAGCAGAACAGGATAACCCTTTCTAACCTTTCTGATGGCGTAATCTCTGATTTCCTTGCTGTATTTTCTTGCCTCGTCGGCGGTTTTTGCTTCTTTGATCTCGTCCGTATTATCCTTAAGGTGAATATCATATTCGGATTTTTTAACGTTGGCAACCTTCTTCAAGTAAACCTGAATAACTTTATTAATATCTTCCGGGCCGGATCCAAATCCAAAATCAGTAGAGTCCTTATCTTTTGGAAGATCAACACGGTGCTTATTAAGTGCGATACCGAGCAAGCACTCGTGAAGGTGAGTATTCTTTCTCAGGTTGATGTCAGCAATATAATCTCTGTATGTGACGGTCTCGGGATCGTAAGCGGGCTGATAGAATTTTGTTCCGGGAGATTCCTTGAGATTTGGCTCATCGTGTGAGAGCGTAACCTTATCAAATCTTCTTGGAACGATCTTTTCGCTGAGAATCGTGTCATAGTATGAGAGGAGCATTGATGCTGCAACGTAACCGCAGGAGTCCTTGAGGTTGTTACCGAAGTTGGTATGAAGATTTTTGAAATATGTCTGAAGATAAGTATTCTTTTTTGAATTAACCTTTCCGCGGAATTTAAATATTTCCTGCGAATCGTCCTCGCCGTCAAGACCTTCGCTCTTTCTGATTCCCATTGCGTAAATGTCGTCCTTATCATATTCCGCATCAAAGTCGGTTGTGAGGAGCTTTTTGATGCCGATCAAAATAAGAAGGGGCAAAGCCGCGAACGCACTTACAAGAACGATATAGAAGATAATGCATATAGAATACTCAAATAAATTCATTACGCCTCCGCTTTCAAGGAATGCGTTGTGCACCCACGAATAAACGGGTGTGTCACTTGGGAAGTGACGGCTGATTGAGAACATACTGATATTCTGCCACGGGAATATAAGATGTGCTATCTCGTTGAAGAATATCGCGATGCCCACAACCATAATGAAAACGGGTAACGCCTTTAAAAATGTTTTGATTTCAATTCTCACCTGCTGTGAGAAAAGGATGAGAACTGCAATTGCTATCATTGAGCCGTAGCAGAGCATTGCATAAACGTTCAAGCCTATTGTGGGAACAAACGTATTGGGATCAAGCATTCCCAAAAAGCCTGCGAGCAAGCCGTATGTTGCAAAATAAGCCAAGAAGTGCTTGTTGATCTCTCCCGACGTTAAGCCGATAAAAAGTCCGATGCAAAGGGGAACTGACAAGAAGTGCCAGGGGAAGTTGTTCCAGTTATAATTGAATTCCAAAATCGGATCATAAGAAAAGCTGAGAACTATTTGCTTATAGAAGCCGAGGATAAGAAGAATGAGTGAAATAACCAGAACCAGGTTGTTCGGCTTTTTGATAACTCCCTTCTTCCACAGAATGCACAATACAACAGACGCAACTATTGTAACAACAAGCCACACAATGTGAAAGACACCAAAATACGGGGGTGTGCTTGTTCCGGCATCCAAAAATCTTAAAATGCTTTGAATTACCTCCATTTTACTCTCCTTTT
>JAZNWX010000133.1:0-2918 GCA_045593575.1 Eubacteriales bacterium
TGGCGGCAATTATGCTGCTTTCGGCATTTATGCTCACTTCCTGCGATCTCGTAGAATCTGTTAAAGGCTTTGTTGATGACTTGTTTGGAACTGAAGAGGCGGAGCCGATAACAACAATTACTGCAACGGAATGGGCAAAGGCACTTGACGTTACAAATTATACAATAAAAGCTAAAATTGGAAACTATACATATCATTATGTTGTTGATGATGTATATGTTAAGATAGAGGAAAGCAAAAGTGGGTTAAATACGGTCATCTACTACGATTATGAGGTTGGGTGTCTTGTAATAGAAGGTGAAAACGGATTTGTTGGTTATCAAACGCGATCATTTCCGTTTGATGAGCTTTCTTTGGAGAAAACCGGATTTATATCCAATATCAGATATAAGGATCTTGTCTACAACGAAGAAACAAAATCATATACTTATGAGTATGCAGGTGTAATTTATGAGTTTTACTTTGAAAATGCAAAACTTGTTTATGCCTCAATCGAGCAGGGAACAAATCAGATTATCGAGTTTATTGACATTGGTACAAGCTCTGTTGAAATTGGCGAATATGATTTAATTACTGACGGTATACCTACTCCAAGCGATGCACCCGAGGGAACGGTCACTACGGTAACTGACGCACAAATTTTAGATAATTTGGCAATAAATAACTGCACGGTTAAGTACAGTTTTAATTCGTATGGTGTAATCATCGAAATGGTTATTAAAATAACTGAGGATGGGGCTCATATGAGTGCTGAATTTTTGGGTGATGTAATGAACGAGTACCTTGTAAATATCGGTGGTAATTATTATGATCTTGTTCTCGGTGATGATGGCAACTATTACGTATATCCTGATGAAAAGAACGTAACTGATATTACAACAGGAGTTTTGGGCTCCGTCGAAGAGCTTGGCTTGGATTTGGACTCCTTCAAATACAATGAGGAGGGAAGATATTATTCATTGGACTCAGATGTTGGCAAATTCTTTTTCTATTTTGAAAACGGAAGAATAGTTAAAATAATATTTGCCCGCAAAAGTGATGATACAATAGCACCCTATATCGAAATGCCACTTGTTTTCTCTGATTTCGGAACCACAAAATTCATTATTCCCGAATATACAATCGGTGAAAAAGAGCTTGAATATAAGCTTAACGGTGACGGTACGGGCTATATAGTTACAGGTATGGGAACTTATGAGAATTATAAAGAAAGCGAAATAATAATTCCCGATACATACCGCGGATTGCCCGTAGTGGGAATTGATGACAGGGCATTTAACAATAATGAATTGATAAATAAAGTAGTTATTTCCGATAATGTTCAAGAAATTTCTCGGTTTGCATTTTACGGATGCAAAAATCTCAAAACGGTGGAAATAGGAAACGGAGTAGAGCATATCGGATCGACCGCTTTTGGCGAATGCTCAGCTTTGGAAAGCATAACACTTGGAACTTCTTTAACAGCTATAGATGATTGTGCATTCGCTTATTGCAGTAATCTAAAAACTATAATTATTCCAAGCGGAGTAACAACAATTAAATTCAGTGCATTTCTGAGCTGCTGGGATCTGACTATCTATTGTGAGGCAGAATCACAGCCTGAGGACTGGAGTCCCACATGGAATATCGACAGTTTGCCTGTTGTCTGGGGATATACAGGAGAATAGAATAAAAGACAAATACTGATTTGTTGAGCTGTTGTTCGCACTAAGTGAGTGCTAACATCCCGACAAACGACAAATTTAAAATACTAAAAGGGAACTCAGTTCGAGTTCCCTTAATTTTTTATTTAATTATAACCTTCTTAAAGTTCTTCTTACCACGTCTTACGAGGATGCCGTCTTTAAGATCATCTGCACTGAAGGAATGACGGAGATTTGTGATCTTTTCGTCATTAACACTTACTCCGCCCTGTTCAACTGCACGACGTGCTTCTGAACGGGATGGAACAAGCTCCGCCTTAACGAGTACTGTGAGAATGTCGATCGCACCTTCCTGAAGGTCAGCTTCTGTAAGCTCAACTGTGGGAGCATTGTCCGCACCTCCTGTGAAGAGTGAGCGAGCCATTGCCTGTGCTTTTTCTGCTTCTTCATCACCGTGAACAAGTTTGGTGAGCTCGTAAGCAAGAATTTCTTTTGCACGGTTGAGCTGTGCACCTTCCCAAGAATCCATCGCATTGATTTCTTCAAGAGGAAGGAATGTGAGCATTCTGATACACTTAAGCACGTCGTCATCACCGACGTTTCTCCAATACTGGTAGAAATCGAAGGGAGTTGTCTTGTTGGGATCAAGCCATACAGCACCTGAAGCTGTCTTACCCATCTTCTTGCCTTCGGAGTTAAGAAGAAGTGTAATTGTCATCGCGTGTGCATCCTTACCGAGCTTACGTCTTATGAGCTCAGTACCACCAAGCATATTTGACCACTGGTCATCGCCACCAAACTGCATATTGCATCCATATTCCTTGAAAAGATGGTAGAAGTCATAGGACTGCATAATCATGTAGTTGAATTCAAGGAAGGAAAGACCCTTTTCCATTCTCTGCTTGTAGCATTCCGCAGAGAGCATTCTGTTAACGGAGAAACAAGCTCCAACGTCGCGAAGCACTTCAACGTAATTGAGGTCAAGAAGCCAATCCGCGTTGTTTACCATAATAGCCTTGCCTTCGCCAAAGTCGATGAATCTCTCCATCTGTTTCTTGAAGCAGTCGCAGTTGTGTTGGATGGTTTCTCTTGTCATCATCTGACGCATATCCGTTCTGCCGGATGGGTCACCTACCATAGCGGTACCGCCGCCGATTAGTACAACGGGCTTGTTACCTGCCATCTGAAGGCGCTTCATAAGGCAAAGTGCCATAAAGTGTCCAACATGAAGGGAATCTGCAGTGGGGTCAAAGCCGATGTAGAAGGTCGCCTTGC
>JAZNWX010000134.1:0-2653 GCA_045593575.1 Eubacteriales bacterium
CACACCCAAAGCGGTGAAGAAGTCAATTTTATTGAGGTTGCTGAAGTATTAGTCAATGGCGATTTTTTTGCCATCGTTCAGCCCGTTGAGCTTTTGGAGGGTATGGGTCCTGACGAAGCACTTGTTTTCAGAATTGATATCAATGATCAAGGATATGAAGAATACTTCTTAGTCGTTGATGACGAAACTATTGATGCTGCGTTCAAAGAGTACTATAAGCTCTATGAAGAGGCGATGGCTGACGAAGAATAAAATTACAAAAAACGGCGGAATTTCCGCCGTTTTTTATTCTTCAATCAAAATTGCTCTGCAGGGTGAGCCCTCAATTCCCTCAATGTTGAGTGGTGCAGAGTTAAGAATATATCTTCCCTCTTGCACGTTTTTGAGTACTATCCCCTCAAGAAGAACTATATTTTTTGAAAGTAAAATCTGATGAACCTTCATTGGTGAATCAAGTGGGCCAACACTCTGACTTTCGCTTCCGAGAAGAAGAACTCCTGCATCTGCAAAAGTGTGAGCAGCTTCTTCTGTTACGGTTGCCTTGCCCTTTATCAAAATTCGTTTTTGTGCTGAAAGTTCTCTTGCCCTCTCAATAATTCTGAGTACATCCGCCTTAAAAATATCACCGTTCTCTTCAGCCACGAAGCATTCACCGACAAAGTAATCAAGAGGTATTTCGTGCACAGCACGTCCGTTATCAATAAAATGAAGCGGTGCGTCAATATGCGTTCCGTTATGAGCACACATTGAAAAGACAGAAAGATTGTATAGCTCCCCTTTTTTCATATCCATTATTTTTTCGGATCTCGGTGTAGGATCGCCCTCATATACATTACAGGAAAGAACCTCCTGCGAAATGTCGATTACCCTCATATCAATTCTCCGCAGCCGTTAGTGTGTTCTGCAAAAGCATTGTAATAGTCATAGGGCCCACTCCTCCCGGAACGGGGGTGATGTATGATGCCACCTCGCTGACAGATGCAAAATCAACGTCGCCCGTGAGCTTACCCTCGGCATTTCTGTTCATACCAACGTCAATTACAACTGCTCCCTCTTTAACCATATCGGCAGTAACGAAATCTGCCTTGCCAATTGCTACAACAAGGATATCAGCTCTCTTGCAAACCTCTTTCAAATCTCTTGTCTTACTGTGACAGACGGTAACCGTACCATTTTCAGAAAGAAGAAGAAGTGCCATCGGCTTACCAACGATATTTGAACGTCCGATAACGACACATTCCTTGCCCGAAATATCAATATTCGAGCGATGGAGCAGCTCCATAATTCCCGCAGGTGTGCAGGGCAAGAACTTGGGATCACCAATGGTAATTCTGCCCACGTTGTAGGGATGGAAGGCATCAACATCCTTCTCGGGCTTTATCATAAGAATAACCTGCTCTTCATCAAGATGCTTTGGAAGTGGAAGTTGAACTAGAATTCCGTGAACCTCATCATCATTATTGAGCTTTTCAACAAGGTCATTAAGCTCGTCCTGTGTCGTATTTTCGGGCATTTCATACACCCACGAATTAAAGCCGACCTGTTCGCACGCTTTTTTCTTGTTGCGAACGTAAACCTGCGATGCAGGATTTTCACCGACTATAACAACTGCAAGTCCGGGACGGGATCCTGTTTTTTCATTGTATATCTTTACTTTTTCGGCAATTTCTTCTCTTATCTGAGCAGAAATTATTTTTCCGTCAATTATTTTTGCCATAATTATTCTTTATCTGTTGCAGAAACAAATTCTACTTGAGCAAATTTTGAGTCGGGATGTTTTTTAACGTAGATAAGTCCGTAAACAAGAAGTGCGGATGCAAGAGCAAAGAACAAGAAACCGAGAAGCTGATTGGATCTGATTCCTGTGCTTCCAATGTACATCGAGTCCATTCTGAGTCCTTCAATGAACATTCTTCCAAAACCGTACCAAGCAAAATAATAGAGTGCTATCTGACCGTCAAACTTCTTCTTTTTATAGAAAATATTAATGAGAATAAATCCGAGAATATTCCAAAGTAATTCATAAAGGAAGGTGGGGTGAACACCGAGTGTACCGTTGATGATTTGATCATACTGTTCTGCTGTAATCGGTGCTACGCCCTTGTCAGGATCGGCTTCTATTCTGCTCAACTCACTTGCAAACTTAGGTGAACACATACGCCAAGGAAGTGTTGTAACACTACCGTAAGCCTCGCCGTTAAAGAAATTGCCCCAACGTCCCATCGCCTGTGCTATCATAACACCGGGAGCCGCAGAATCAAACAGCTTTCTCCAACTGATCTTCTTGATACGGCAGACAACAAAAATAGTCAACGCACCCACTACAACACCGCCGTAAATAGCAAGTCCTGCAAATCCTTTGCTGTTTTCACCCATACCGATAACGTCTAAAAAGGTGGGGAATTTTTCGGGATTCAATGCAACGTAATAAAGACGTGCACCTATTACACCAAAAAAGATCGTGAAAATCGCAATATCCACAAGGTCATCCACCTTAATTCCGTGTTGCTTGCAACGGTATGATGCATAAACTATTGCCAAAAGCATACCTATGGCAATAACAAGTCCGTACCATCTGACCTGCAAACCTCCAAAAATTGGAAGTGTAAAAGCTATACTGTTTATTTCCCAGCCTTCTATTCCAAGTCCGCGG
>JAZNWX010000135.1:0-2015 GCA_045593575.1 Eubacteriales bacterium
TTTTATTGTCATTTTTTGTTTCCAATTGAGTAAAATACTGAAAAAGTTTGATTTTTTTAGTAAATTATATAAATTATATTATTAATTCAAATCTTTTCTTAAAAAAACATCGAATTTTTATTCGTCAAATTGCACAAATAACATTGAGATTATATGAATTTTTTGTGATAAAAACTTTCAAAAAATATTGACAAATTATTGACAATCTTTTGATAAAGATGTATAATCATAATGAACAAGTTCATAAAAGAAAGGAATGATATCATATGCCCAAAATTATCGAAAACGTTCGCGGCAAGATTATTGAAGAAGCACAGAAGCAAATTGCCGAAAACGGTTATGAAAACGTCACTATCAGAAGTATCGCCAAGGAATGCGGGTTGGGACTTGGTACGTTTTATAACTACTTCAAGTCAAAAGATATGCTTATTGCAACCTTCCTGCTTGAAGATTGGCAAACGAGAATAGCAAAAGTGAAGAAACAGCACTTAAACGAAGTTGATCCTATGGCTGTTATTCGTACACTCCACCTTGAAATTAATGATTTTATTGAGTCGCATCGCAACATTTTTTCCTCCCCCACAGCAATAAAATCATTCAATATGTCAAGCTCCGAATATCACAAATTCGTCAGAAATCAGGTTGCGGAACCGATTTATTCCGCCTGCGTTTCGGCTGAGTTTGAAAATCCCGAATTTCTTTCGCTTTTCGTTGCCGAATCAATCGTCACTTGGACGGTTGCCAAAAAGGATTTTGACGAAATCGCGGCAATAGTTTCTAAATTGTTTGTCAAATAAATTGGGTTTTATCGGGGAGTCAGCACGAAACAATCGCACAGGCTCGTGCAAACAACTCACAGACAAAACAGAATTTGACCAACACTCACACAGTTTACAAAAAAATATCATAAACAAAAGGAGAAAAAGCCCATGAGCAGCTTTGAAAATCTTCGCATAGTGGACAATTTCTATCAGACGTCATTGTTTTTCCCTATGCCAACCGTCATTATCTCAACCCTTTGTGAGGATGGTTCAACAAATCTTGGCCCATATTCACTCGTTCAGCCCTATTACGTAGCAGGTAAGGGATACTACGCTATGCTTCTTTCTTGCAGAAACTCATCCAACACAGCACAAAACATTCTCAAAAACGGAAAATGTGCCCTCAATTTCATCGACGATAAGCCCTCGACCTTCAAGGAAGCGGTAAAGCTCTCCTGGCCCGGCGACAAGCCCGAGGACAAAATGCCAAAATGCAATTTCAAGCTCGAAAAAAGCTTGGTTGAAGAGCTTGATCCATCCGACAAGCGTCCGATGGTACTCACAGATGCCATTCAGGTAATCGAATGCACTTGGGTACGCGAGCTTGACGGAGCTGACAAGGATCTTCCCGGCGAATTAAACGGATATGAAGGCCCATATCACGATTTCAACGGTATCACAAGCAAGTTCGGTGCACATTTCATTCTCAAAATTGACAGAATTCTGATGAAGAAAAAATACAGTGATGCCATCATCCGCGGAGTCAAAGCAAAGGATTTCCCCGCACTCCCCGTTGACTATGGCTACCGCGATTCCAAGAATTTCTGGTTCCATAGAAAAACCAAGATGAGAGCAGAGCTTCTTCAGGTAAGAAAAGCATCTCTCGATTCTGTTCGCTATGCTGCCGACCGTGCGGATGACGTTGTAAAGTTCACAGACGATGCACTTGAAACAATTCTCGGGGTTCCGCGTGTGTTCCTCTCGGTAGTTCTTAAGGGCTGCGTTGATTGGGCAAAAGAGAACAACGTTACTCTCATCATAGCCGAGCATATGAAGATAATTAACGACAAACGTTCAAAAGAGAAGAACAAGAAGAAATAATCCCAACGAATTGGGGTTTATCGAGCAGTTTACTCTCGCTCGTTGTCATTCTGGAGGGAACCCAGCCGAGATTCTATCGCTTCGCTCCAGAATGACACTTCGTGTCCGGCTGGGTGACCGATAGAATCTCGAGCGATAATATAAACTCCCCCG
>JAZNWX010000136.1:0-2195 GCA_045593575.1 Eubacteriales bacterium
AGTCCACTTTTGCGTTTATATTATCATAAATTGACGATATTGCACCGTAATTGTCATATTTTTTACTCATTTTCTGCTCCAAACTGTTCAAGAAGCTGTTTTTCAAGCTCTGCCGCCGTATTATATCCCATCTTCTTCTGACGGTGGTTCATCGCTGCTATTTCAAGAATGATAGCAAGATTTCGTCCGGGACGAACAGGAACGGTAATTGACGGAATTTCGATTCCAAGGATGTTATACGTCTGATCCTCAAGTCCGAAACGGTCATACATTTTGCCCTCAACCCAGGGCTCAAGATGAATAATAAGGTCGATTTTTTCGGTATCCTTAATAGCACCCATACCGTAGATACGGCGAACGTCTATGATACCGATTCCTCGAAGCTCAACGTAGTGCTTAATAAGAGAAGGAGCAGAGCCGACAAGGGTTTTTGCACTTACACGCTTAATCTCAACCGCATCATCTGCAATAAGTCGATGTCCACGTTCAACAAGAGTAATAGCGGTTTCGCTCTTACCTATTCCGCTATCACCGAGGATAAGAACACCCTCACCGTAAACCTCAACCAAAACTCCGTGCTGTGTTATTCTGTTGGCAAGATGAGTGTTGAGAGATGCGATAAGCGATGCCATCGTTGGACTTGTCTTTTCCTTTGTGCGCAAAATCGGAACACCGTGCTTTTTCGCAGGCAGAAGTATTTCATCTCCAACCTCAAAATTTGTTGTTATGATTACTGCAACCGGCTTTTGTGCAAAAAAGGAGTCAAGACGTGCATCGGCAACATCTCTGCCTATTTCATACAAATACTGCATCTCAGCTCGTCCGATAACCTGAATTCTCGAAGGCTCGAACACCGTAAGAAATCCTGCCAGAGCAAGTCCCGGACGGTTGACCTCTCTGTTGACAATTTTGATCTCACTTGGAGAGATCGGCATATATATTTCTTCAAACTGAAGCTCCTTCATCAGCTTGTCAAGTGTTATGGAATAAAGAAATTCTTTCATTGTGATCTCCTGATTTTATTTGATTTTTGATGCGACAGCCCTTGCGATTGCTGCAGCACCGTCTTTGTTGGGGTGAACATTATCCTTGCTGAACCACTCGTTGTGTCCCTGCGTGAGATCGTAAAGATCTATACATTCATATCCGTTAAGGACAGCAAACGTAACAATATTCCTTTTGATTTCTTCAACTACATCAGGCTGAATATCAAAATTAGTTTTTCCATTGGTTTTCCCATCCGGATAGAATGCTGCGGGTGGTGTACAAATAATTATTCTGACATCGGGATTATCTTCCTTGTATCTGTTTATCATTTTTTCATATTCTTTTATAAAATGATCGGAACTGATCCAGTTTTCCGGCTTGGAATCATTCGTTCCAAGCATCAGAACAACTATATCGGCATCATAATCAATGCTGAGCTGATACTGATCGCTATCGATATACGGATTATCTCCGTCATCGGACAGAGTCCTGCCGCTGTGGCCAAAATTCGATACGTGATAATCATCACCCAGCAGATCCTGAAGCTGTGCGGGGTAATTGTTTTTATACCAAGTGCTTATTCCGTGCCCATACGTTATGCTGTCACCAACGCACGCAACCTTGATTTGATTGTCCTTTGGGGCTGTATGATTATGTATTCCGGAGAGCCCGTTACTATAAAGAACAATCAGCAAAATCGCCGCCAGGATGACAACTGATATACCAAATACGATTATTATTTTCTTCCCTTTTTTCATTTCTGACCTCTTTTTGAGTTGTATATTCTATTTTATCACACTTTAATCGTATATGTCAATAGAATAACAAACAAAAAAGCTACTCCAAGTCGGAGTAGCTTTAAATATGAGAAAATTACATTACTGTGTAGTCACCGTCGATAGCAAATGCCTGACCTGTCATATAAGAAGCATCGTCGGATACCATAAATACGGATGCTGCAGCAATTTCTTCGGGCTGACCGAGACATCCCATAGGAATAGCCATCTTAAGCTGTTCCATCTGCTCGGGAGCAACTGTACCAAGGATCTCTGTTTCTGTTACACCGGGACAAATTGGAATTTGTCAGTATTACAACTGCTTTATCTCATTTGCAATCATAGCCACAGCTTTTGCGTTTGTATCAATTTTAATGGTATTGAGTGCTTGATACATCGGTATTCTTGCTATGCTTCTCTCAATTACATCTT
>JAZNWX010000137.1:0-2977 GCA_045593575.1 Eubacteriales bacterium
GTATGTATAACTTTAATATCACCCCCAAAACGCTTTGTGTATTGCCTCCTCACCACACATTCGGTTCAACCGTTAACTTCGTTGGCCATTATTCACAGGGAGCAGAGGTTTACATTTCAAACGGACTTAAGTACATACTTAATGAGCTTAAGGAACAGCAACCAACTCACCTTATTTTGGTTCCTCTCTTTGTTGAAACCTTCTATAAGAGAATTTGGGCAACTGCTGAAAAGCAGGGTAAGGACAAGCTCTTGCGTAAAATGATTAAGGCAAGTAACGGTATGCGCAAGGTTGGCATTGACCTTCGTAAAAAGCTCTTTGCAAGCGTAACAAGTGCTTTTGGCGGCAAGCTCGAGATGATCATATGCGGAGGTGCAGCACTCAATCAGGATATTATTGACACATTTGAAGGAATCGGTATAGTTATTCTTAACGGTTATGGAATCACCGAATGTGCTCCCCTCATTTCCTGTAACAGAAATGAGTATAGAAAGAAGGGAAGCGTTGGCACACCGATTATTGGTGAAAAGGTAAAAATTGCAGATCCCGATGAAAATGGTGAGGGTGAGATTTGTGTTAAGGGTCCCAACGTAATGATGGGCTATTACAAGAATCCTGAAGCTACAGCAGCTGCGTTTGATAAAGATGGATACTTTAAAACCGGAGACTTTGGTAAGCTTGACGATGAAGGATGGATCTATATCACGGGACGTCTTAAAAATCTGATTATTCTTTCAAACGGTAAAAACGTTTATCCCGAAGAAATCGAAACTGAAATCTCTCGTATTTACGGTGTTAACGAGGTTGTAGTTTATGAAGGACTCAACAAGGATGGTTCGAGCAAGGATTGTATCGTTGCTGAAATTTATCCTGACTTTGATGCTCTTAAAGAACACGGTATTGAGGATGTTCAAAAGCATTTCAAAGATGGTGTTAATGAAATTAACAAGAGAAGTGCTCCTTATAAGAAGGTTCAGATTGTTAAAATCAGAAACGAGGAATTTGAAAAGAATACTTCCAAGAAAATCATCAGATTTAAAATCAACAGAATTATTGAATAGTATAAATAAACCCTGCAAGTTTTTCTTGCAGGGTTGTTTAATTAATAATATTTTTAGCTTTTAATCAACGAATGAGTCAGCAAATTCAGTAGCAAGCTTGTCGCATCTCTCATTATATGCATGTCCTGCGTGACCCTTGACCCAAACAAATGTTATCTGGTGCTTATCTATGAGCTTGAGTAACTGTTCCCACAAATCGGGGTTAAGAGCAGGGGATTTATCTGCTTTTTTCCAGCCCTTATCCCTCCATGAATAGACCCATTTTTTCTCAATGGCATCTATCATATATTTAGAGTCGGAATAAAGTGTTACTTCACATTTTTCTTTAAGTGCAGAGAGGGCTTTAATAGCTGCAGTAAGCTCCATTCTGTTATTTGTTGTGGAGTGCTCGCCACCCGATAGCTCTTTTTCTGTTTTTCCATACACTAAAATAGCACCCCAGCCACCTTTTCCGGGATTACCGCGGCAGGCACCATCAGTATATATATCAACGTGCTTCATAAATATCTCCTAAATTCTTTATAATAATATAATAACACATAGATAAAATAAAGTCAATATTTTTTCGGTCATAATGTTGACAATAATAATTATTTGAGGTAAAATATACTGTGGTAAATTATTATTCATAAAGGAGATAAATTAAAATGAAGATTGATATATATTCAGGATTTTTAGGTGCAGGAAAAACCACACTAATTAAGAAAATGATTTCTGAAGGATATAAAAACGAGAAGCTGATGCTTATTGAGAATGAATTCGGACAAATCGGAATTGATGGAGGTTTTTTAAAAGAATCAGGAATCAATATTACCGAAATGAATTCGGGTTGCATATGCTGCAGCCTTGTTGGTGACTTCTCAGAGGCTCTTAAACAAGCTATAACAACTTATAATCCCGACCGCATTATAATTGAGCCCTCGGGAGTTGGCAAGCTCTCAGACGTTATTAAGGCAACCGAGAGTGTACTCAACGAAAATGTAATACTCAATGGTCTTACAACAGTTGCTGACGTGAATAAATGCAAAATGTATATGAAGAATTTTGGTGAATTCTTCAACAATCAGATAGAAGAAGCAAAATGCATTGTACTTAGTCACACCGCTTCAGCAAATGAGCATAGAATTGAAGAGTGTGTTGCACTTCTACGCGAGAAGAATGTTAGTGCCACTATAATTACTACCGATTGGGATAAGCTAACCGGAGAGCAAATCTTATCAGCTATTGAAAGCAGTAGCTCTGTTGATGCATTTATTGAGGAGATGAAACACCATCATCACGATGAACATTGTGACTGCCACGATCACGAGCATCATCACCACCATCATGCCGATGACGTCTTTGATTCTTGGGGAATTGAAACCGCTAAAAAATTCACCAAAAATGATATTCTTAATGTATTGAATTCGCTTGATGATGGTTCTAATGGACTTGTTTTAAGAGCCAAGGGAATTGTAGATTCAACTGATGGTGAATGGATATATTTTGATTACATTCCGGGATCAATAGACATCCGTACAGGCTCCCCTGATGTTATCGGCAAGCTTTGCGTAATTGGCTCTGGTATTAATCAAGATAGAATTAAAGAACTTTTTAACGTATAGGAGATAAAATGAGAAATCAAATTCCGGTTTATTTATTTATTGGTTTTCTTGAGGGCGGAAAAACTCACATGATTCAGGAATCAATGGAGGACGAAAGATTCAATTCGGGCGAGAAAACGATGATTATCTGCTGTGAAGAAGGTATTGAAGAATATAACATATCTCGCTTCTGGGGAAAGAATGTCTATATAGAGAATATTGAAAATGAGGAAGATATCACTCAGGAAACACTTAATGATATTTCAGAGAAGCATATTATTGACCGCATAATTGTGGAATATAACGGTATGTGGCAGCTTGAAACTCTGTTTA
>JAZNWX010000138.1:0-1691 GCA_045593575.1 Eubacteriales bacterium
AAAGAGAATTATTACCTTGATATAGCACAGACGGTTGCTGAGAGAAGCACCTGTATGCGTAAAAAGTACGGGGCGATCATTGTCAAAAACGACGTTATTATTTCTACCGGATATAACGGTTCGCCAAGAGGCAGAAAGAATTGTAACGAGCTTCAGTTTTGTATGAGAGAGAAGCTTCAGATCCCACGCGGTGAAAGATATGAGCTTTGCCGTTCTGTACACGCAGAGGCAAACGCAATAATTGCTGCTCCCCGTGATCAGATGCTTGGTGCAACCTTGTATATGGCTTGTGTTGATCCTACAAATGATGCAATTATTTCTCATACCACGTCCTGTATGATGTGCAAAAAGCAGGTTATCAATGCGGGAATTGCTTATGTTGTAGTTCGCGATGATAAGGAACACTTCCGTGTTATAGATGTTAACGAATGGATAGAGAATGATGATTCCTTGTCAGGCACTTTCGGGTATTAATAATGGTTGAGATCAAATTAGCTCAGAGAGAGCATTTGCCGTTGATTGCCGAAATTGAAAACCAATCCTTTGTATCTCCGTGGACTGAACAGGCACTCAAGCTTTTTTTGCGCGATGATGCATTTGCAGTATGCTGCTTTGAGGATGAGGTTCTCGTTTCATATTGTACGGTAATTACTGTTCTTGACGAGGCACAGATAGCCAATGTGGCAACAGCTCCGTCATACCGTGGAAAAGGTTATGCAAAGCTTGTGATTGAAGCAGTGCTGGAAGAATCCCAAAAAAGAGGAATGCACGTTGTTACTCTTGAAGTCAGGGAGAGCAACCGGCCTGCAATAAATCTGTATGAATCATTTGGATTTGGGGTTGAAGGTATCAGAAAGAATTTTTACACAAAACCCACAGAAAACGCTTTTGTAATGGTTAATTATTTAGATTAGGAAGTTTATTTATGTATATTTTAGGAATGGAAAGCTCTTGTGATGAAACATCGGCTTCCGTAGTTGAAATTGTAGACGAAAAGCCCTATATACGGTCTAATATAGTGGCATCGCAAATAGATATTCACCGTCTTTACGGTGGAGTAGTGCCTGAGATAGCGAGTAGGGCACATATAGAGGCAGTGTCAAGAATTACGCACGAAGCACTTGATGAGGCGGAAATTACACTTGCTGATCTTAGTGCAATTGCAGTTACATCCTCACCCGGACTTATCGGGGCACTTTTGGTGGGAGTAAATTTTGCAAAGAGTTTAGCTTTTGCAAACAAAATTCCACTTGTTCCCGTTGATCATATCAAAGGACACGTTGCTGCTGCATATTTTGCTGAGGCGGAGTTAAAGCCACCTTTTTTGGCACTTGTAGTGTCGGGTGGACACACGTCGATTTATCATATACGTGATTACACAGACTTTGATGAGCTTGGAACAACAAGAGATGATGCTGCCGGTGAAGCATTCGATAAGATTGCAAGAGTTATGGGAATGCCGTATCCCGGCGGAGCAGCACTTGATAAACTCTCCTATGAAGGAGATCCGAAAGCAATAAAGTTTCCTTCTCCTGCACTTATAGGAGATAACCTTGATTTTTCCTTCAGCGGTCTTAAGACGTCCGCACTCAATTATATCAACAGTAACGCACAAAAGGGTATCGAGATAAGCTATGCAGACGTTGCGGCATCAAATACTGGTTGCGACGTCAAGGCAATTTGTAAGAAGG
>JAZNWX010000139.1:0-4519 GCA_045593575.1 Eubacteriales bacterium
TTGGCTCACAGAACGACATGGCTACGACCCGACTTGCAAAAATGACAAAGAAAGAAAAAGATGAGCTCATTGATAAGCTTACAAAAGAAATGAAAGAAGCGGCTCGACATCTTGAATTTGAAAAAGCTGCATTTTTGCGTGATAAGATTTCAGAAATCAGAAATAAATAACAGAAGGAAATAAAATGGTAAAAAATATCATTGTTAAAGGAGCAAGAGTAAATAATCTTAAAAACATTGATGTATTCATCCCCCGTGATAAGCTCGTCATTTTAACAGGACTATCAGGTTCAGGAAAAACCTCTCTTGCTTTTGACACAATTTATGCAGAAGGGCATAGACAGTTTGTTGAGTCCTTATCCTCTTATGCAAGGATGTTTCTTGGGCAGATGGACAAACCCGATATTGATTCAATTGAGGGACTTTCACCCGCCATATCAATTGACCAAAAGACGACTTCCAAAAATCCAAGATCGACAGTTGGAACGGTGACAGAGATATATGACTACCTACGCTTGCTATATGCAAGAATAGGTATTCCACACTGCCCAATCTGCGGTAAGGAGATAAGACGTCAAACTATTGACCAGATTATCGACAGAATTATGACATTGGAAGAGGGAACCAGATTTTTGGTTCTTTCACCTATAGTGAGAGCTCAAAAGGGAAGACACGAAAAAGTATTCGCAGATGCTAAAAAAAGCGGCTATGTGCGGGTTCGTGTTGATGGCAATATGTATGAACTTAACGAGGACATAATTCTTGATAAGAATAAAAAACACAATATTGAAATTGTAGTTGACCGACTTGTTATGCGCGGAGACATACGCTCCCGCCTTTCAGATTCGGTTGAGAGCGCTCTTTCTGCTTCAGACGGCTATTTGCTCGTGGTAACTGTTCCACGCGATTCTGACGAAGTACAGGAGCTGTCATTTTCACAATCATATGCCTGTGATGAGCACGGTTTTTCGATAGGTGAGCTTGAACCGAGAATGTTTTCATTTAACAATCCAACAGGTGCATGCCCCAGATGCTTTGGACTCGGGACCTTAAGAAAACTTTCAATTGATAAAATAATGCCCGACAAATCTCTCTCCCTTCACGAAGGCGGCATTGCGGTCAACGGATTTAAATCTCTTGAAGAAGAGAGCTGGAACGGTCCGTTATTTATGGCTGTTGGAGAAAGATTTGGGTTTGACTTGGATACGCCTCTTGAACAGTTTTCCACGAATGCTATGAATGTTCTACTATACGGAACGGGTGATGAAACCTATGACATTATCAGATATTTTGGTGGCGAATCACACAAACAAAAAGCTAAATTCGACGGGATTATTAAAATAATCGAGCAAAGAATGAATATGCAGAATAATGCCGATTACTATGATGAATTTGTCGAGGATGCACCCTGTCCTGAGTGTTTGGGCAGACGTTTAGCACCTGCACCTTTATCTGTAACCGTTGGAGATATAGCTATTGACAAATTTTGTGATATGCAGATCAGAGATGAACTGAGCTTTATTAGCTCAATCAGCTTAACCGAAACCGAGAAAACGATAGCTAATGAGATCCTTAAAGAAATAAAGTCTCGCTTGAGCTTTTTGTCAAGTGTAGGTCTTGATTATCTAACTTTATCAAGAAAAGCGGGATCGTTATCAGGTGGAGAAGCACAAAGAATACGTCTTGCTACACAAATTGGATCATCACTTGTAGGTGTACTTTATATTCTTGATGAACCAAGTATCGGTTTGCACCAGAGAGATAATTCAAAGCTTATATCAACTTTAAAAAAGCTTCGCGATATGGGAAATACTGTTATTGTTGTTGAGCACGATGAGGAAACGATGCTTGAATCCGATTATATTATTGATATTGGTCCCGGTGCTGGAATTCACGGAGGAGAGATTGTTGCTGCCGGAACTCCTCAGGAAATAATGGATTCGCCAAAATCAATTACAGGAGCTTATCTTTCAAGAAGAAAGGAAATTACTCTCCCTCCATCAAGACGCAAAGGTAATGGAAATTATCTTGAAATTCTTGTTGCAAGAGAACACAATCTAAAAAATATAAATGTTAAGATTCCCTTGGGCACTTTTACAGTAGTAAGTGGTGTTTCGGGCTCAGGTAAATCATCATTAGTTAACGGAATACTATATCCTAAGCTTGCAACCAAATTGAATCATGCATTTTATCAGGTCCCCGGAGATCACGATAAGATACTTGGGTACGAAAGCTTAGATAAGGTTATCTGTATTGACCAGAGTCCCATCGGCAGAACACCAAGATCAAATCCGGCAACATATACGGGATTGTTTACTGAAATCAGAAATCTCTTTGCACAAACCACCGATGCAAAGGCACGTGGATATTCCTCGGGTAGATTTTCATTTAACGTAAAGGGTGGCAGGTGCGAAGCGTGTGAAGGCGATGGAGTAAAATGCATTGAAATGCATTTTTTACCGGATGTTTATGTTACTTGCGACGTTTGTAAGGGCAAGAGATATAATCGAGATACTCTTGAGGTAAAATATAAAGGAAAGAATATTTCTGATGTTCTCGAGATGTCTATTGAAGAGGGATTGGAATTCTTTGACGGACTTCCAAAAATTCGTAAAAAGCTGGAAACCCTCTATGATGTGGGACTTGGATATATCAGAATTGGACAATCCTCTACAACGCTTTCGGGCGGTGAAGCTCAAAGAGTGAAGCTTGCTACTGAGCTTTCAAAACGCAGTACAGGCAAAACCATTTATATACTTGATGAACCCACAACGGGACTTCACACTGAAGATGTATCTAAGTTATTAAGCATTCTTCAGCGTCTTGTTGACGGAGGAAATACTGTTCTTGTTATTGAACACAATCTTGATGTCATCAAAAGTGCAGACCACATTATTGATCTTGGCCCGGAGGGCGGTGACGGTGGCGGTACAATCGTAGCACAAGGCACTCCCGAGCAGGTTGCTAATAACAGAAACAGCTTTACGGGTGAATACCTGAAAAAAGTATTTGGATTATAAATTAACACGGCATTATCGTTTGATAATGCCGTGTCTTTTATTTTGTTAAGGTACTTTCTATAGCATCATAAAATGCTTCAGTATCATTTTCATTCAAAAATGAATATACTACATAGCTACCAAAAATTCTGACGGTTGCACAATCTATCTTTTCAACTTCTTCAGGGAAGTAATCCATAGCTCTGTATGATTGTTGAAGATTAGAAATATACTTATCTACTAAAGCTTTCATATCCTTAGCAGAATCCCGGTCAACCTTAAATATCCCTATTTCATTGACATTTTTTGCATTCTTTGCTTTAACTACAGTATAATCTTTAAGATAAGCTATCTCATCCTCTGAAAACTCAAGAATAACGTCATCGTCAACAATAATAATATCACCATCGGTAGAAAAACTATTTTCGACCTTTAAATATAGCTCTTCAGAACTGAATTCATCAGTATATTGTTTAGAATTAATCAATAATAAAGCAATTCCGATTGCCAGAATCAATATTACTGATATACAAATAACTATTACAGCAGTTTTTTTCATCGTTTCTCCTTACTTTAGTGCATGCGTATTTATATATTCTATTATTGTACTGTATGCATCAGCATTCATATGAACCCCATCCTGTTCGCTGTAATGCTCAAGTTGTGCACCGTTTTCATCTTTAAGAATTGATTGAGTATCAAGATATTTGATACCTTGCTCTGAAGCAATATCCTTGGCCCATTCATTCAATCTATCAATACCCGAGTTTGTAATACCGATATTTCTATCACTATATGCTTTGGTCACAGGAAAGACAGACTGTAGAATTATCTTGGTGTTGGGAGATGACACCTGTATCTCATCAATCAACTTGTTGTAATAAGTTTTATACTTAGTTTCTGTAAAACTATCCGCTCCGTTTACACCAATTGTAATTATTACATATTCACATTCTGCTTCAGCTATAGCTTCTGAAATTGTCAATCCATTACTGCCAACGGTAACTGTGTTTATGCTTGACGTTAACATAAGTGTCAAGCTTTCAGGCACGAAAATGTGTGATTTGTCAATTCCGCCCTTATGGAAATGATATGTTGTAGAATCACCCACAAAGTAAATCTTATCAATATATTCCCATCCAGCGTCTTCAGTTAATGGAAGAGTAACATTGTCCTCCACCGGATTATTAACAGAAATATCTTCTGTGGTAGATGTTGCAGTTGTGCTGTCAGATGAGGCAAGCTGAGTATCACTATGGACACTTTTTGAAATCAGCAAACCACTCAATATAAATAAAATAATCAATAAAATAGTCAGAATTGCTATTAAAGCTTTAGTATTATTCATAAAAAACCTTTCAAGATTTTAAAACAAATGTCATATTATTATACCATACAGTAAGTATTTTTTCAACAAAAAATCGTAAAAAAATATACTTGAATATATTATTTGCAGAGGTGGTATTATTAACACAAGTATTTTAAAGAAAATCGGAAATACACCATTAATCAGATTAAAAA